>CALVEU010000017.1 GCA_944326635.1 Candidatus Gastranaerophilales bacterium
TCTCTTGTGCGTTCTTCAATTTCTTTTTCGAGTTGTTGATTTCGTTCATATATTTCAAGATAGTCTTCTTTGCCATTGTAAATAGCACTTTCGACTTCTGAAACTTTTCTATATATTTCTTTTATATTATCGAAAAAACTCATATACTTATTATACACTATGTTTTGAGTTTTGTAATACGTTGTTTACAATATTTATAATTTCTTCAGGTTTTGGATAATTTACACATTGTTCTGCATCTGCTCCTTGAAGTGGACATTTGCGAGTATGACAAGGTTGACATTTTAATTTGCCATTTATGGCGAAATATTTTTTATCATCTCCAAATGGGCCATATGATGTTGGTGGAGTACAGCAAAATATTGAAATGACAGCTGGAATTCCTGTTGCGCGTGCAACGTGTGCACTTCCTGAATCAGGAGCCATAACAAGGGTTGCTCTTGAAAATATTTCGATCAAATCTTTAATTCCAGTTTTGCCTGCAAGGTTTATAAAATTGTCTCCGCCAATGTATGTAATTAAATCCTTATAGCCTTCAGTTCCGGTAAATACTAAAGAGCATTTATCTTTTATAGCTTCGACTACTTGTTTCCAATTGTCTTTATTCCAATGTTTTAAACGCCAAGTTGTAGCTGGACAAATTACAACCATTGGTTTTGATTTGTCTAAATCTTTTAGTAAATTATTTACTTTTGCTTTAGTTTCTTCACTTGTTGGAGGAAGTGTAAATTTTACTTGGTCAGTTCCTTCAAGACCTAAGTATTTTGCATATTGCATATGTTGGAATATTGCGTGTGTTGAAAAATTTGGATTTGGAGCTGGATCAATCCTTTCATTTCCTCCTAATTGAGAAAATTCTTTTCCCCATTTTAGACATATTCTCCTTTTAGCACCGCATAGTCTCATCCAAAGCATACTTTTAAACATCATTTGAGTATCAATTGCAATGTCAAAATGCTCATCTCTAATTCTTTTTAATATTTTAAGAAATTCAATGAAATTTTTTATAGAAAAGCCATCTTTTTTCCATTTTTTTATTGGGATTAAAATAGCATTTTTTACTGCTGGATTATCTTTTACAATATCAATTCCTTTTTCTGATACAAGCCAAGTAACTTCATAACCATTATTTTTTAATACATTTGCGAGTGGAATATTAAAAATAACATCTCCGAGGGAAGATAGTCTTATAAGCATAATTTTTTTTGTCATTTTAATACCCCCTGTCTTCTAAAAAAGCAGCTCCTATTACTCCCGAGTAGTCCCCAAGCATAGCTTTTTTGAATTGAATTTTTTCAGCTGGAACTGGTAATGATTTTGCTTTAGCTTTTTTTATTGTTTTTTGGTAGAAATAATCCACTGCTTCTATTAATCCTCCGCCTAAAATTATAAGTTTAGGATTTATAAAATTTATAATACTTGCAATGCCGCCAGAAAGATATTCGGATGCTTCTGTGACACATTGCAATACTAGTTCATCTTCTCTTTCAATTGATTTTTGAATCATACTTGATGTAATAGATTTCCCTGTTTCTAAATAATCTAATATACAGGATTTTCTCCCTTTTTTTAATGCTCCTTCAATTCTTCTTTCAATAGCAGATCTAGAAGCATAGGCTTCCAAGCATCCATGTGCACCACAAGAACATTGTCTACCGTTTAAGTCTACGATTATATGCCCGATTTCTCCTGCTGTACCAGTAGCTCCTGTAATTATTTTGCCATCTTTTACAATTGCAGAGCCTACACCTGTTCCTACAAATACGCAAACAAAATCATCACAATTTCTTCCAGCTCC
The DNA here is from genome assembly GCA_944326635.1 of Candidatus Gastranaerophilales bacterium. Classification (GTDB taxonomy): domain Bacteria; phylum Cyanobacteriota; class Vampirovibrionia; order Gastranaerophilales; family Gastranaerophilaceae; genus Stercorousia. Next base: position 1,799 of record CALVEU010000017.1, read on the forward strand.
AAATTTTTGTTCTCCGATAGTTGCAATTTCTACATCATTACCTACATATACAGGAATATTAAATTTATCAGTTAAAATTTTTTTTAAATTTAAATCGTAACAATCTAAATTAGCTGCAGCAATTATAATCCCATTTTCTCTATCGATTTGACCAGCTGAACCTACTCCAATTGAACTTATTTCATCTAAATTTTTTTCACTAATTTCAAGAAGTTCTTCAATGCCTTCAAGCATTTTTCTTATAATGTTTTTAGGACCTTTATCTTTTTTTGTTTTCTTTTTTATGTGTTCTAAAACTTCTCCCGTATTTTTATCTACAAGAGCAATTAGGATTTTAGTCCCACCAAGATCAATTCCAATTGAATACTTTTTCATATACATTTCACATTATATATAAAAAATATAAAATTTGCAAAAAGAATAATTATTTGTTAGCATATTTATTATTAGAAGGGGGATATGTATGAAGTTTATGAAAAAGTTTGTAATAGCCTTAACATTAATGTCAATTTTTGCTCAAACAGCTTTTAGTGCTGATGTATGGGTAAATGATTTAAGAAAAATGTTTTTAAAAAATTCCGCAATAATTTATGAAATAAATTTAAGAACTTTCGGAGCTCAAGATACAAATAAAAATGGTATAATTGATTTTGATGATGCTGAAGAAAGCGGAACTTTTTTAAATGCTATTTCAAAACTTGATGAATTATCCCAAAAAGGTATAAATACTATTCATGTTATGCCTATTACTCCTGTCGGGAAAACGAAAGCATTAGGAACTGCCGGTTCTTTGTATGCAGCTTCTAGTTTTAATACATTAAATCCTCAATTGGAAAGTAAGCAGAGTGCGTTATCCCTAAATTCTCAAGCACGAAAATTTATAGATGAAGCTCATAAAAGACATCTTAGGGTTATTATAGATCTTCCATCTTGTGGTTCTTATGAGTTGTATATGCAAAGACCTGAATTATTTGTAAAAGATAAGTCTGGACAACCTGTAGTTCCTGCTGATTGGACAGATGTAAGATTATTAAATGCAGGGACTGAAACTTCAATTAATAAAGATGTTTACGATTTATATAAAGGTTTTGTAGACATGGTAATTGGGCTTGGGGCAGATGGTATAAGAGCAGATGTTGCTACATTGAAGCCTGCAAAATTTTGGAAAGATTTAATAGATTATTCTAGAAGTAAAGATCATCAATTCTTATGGCTTGCTGAAGCATCTGAAAGTTGGACAACACCTGTTTCAGAATATGCAATATTCACTCCTTATGATAAGTTATTAGCTGCAGGTTTTGATGGATATTACGGTAGCTTTTTTAATTTAAAGAATTATAAAAATGGAAGAGAATTAATAAATCAAATAATTTCAACAAGAGCAAATTTAGTAAAATACGAAGAACCCAAGGCTGTAATAGGAAGTTTTACTACCCATGATGAGATGAGCCCAATTTTAATTAATGGTAATAAATTTAGTGAAATGATGATTTGGTTAAATGCTACTTTACCTGTAAATTCTTATTTTGTTGATGGTTTTGATACCGGAGATAATTATATTTATTTATGGGCTAATAAGGAAGCTTTTAAAACATTTACTGATGATGATTACTATTTTGTGCATCGTGGAAAAATTGATATATTTAATTTCTCAAGACAACCAGGTGGTAAAAATGAAAATTTATTAGGAACATTTATTTTGGCTAATGGAATGAAACGTCAGTTCTCAAATATAATTAATAATGGAAAATTTATCCCATTAAAGACAAATGCTTCACCTGTTTTTGCATATGCAATGAGTTATGCAGGTAAAAGTATTGTCGTTATTGGTAATTTAAATTTCAGAAATAATGTTGATGTTACAATTTCAGTTCCAAAATTAGAAAATGAAAATATTGTGATTCCTGTGAAAATAAATAATGTCCCTATTGCTAGTAAGGGGGCTTTTAAAGTAACATTATTGCCTGGAGAAACTCAAGTTTTATATTTAAATGATTTAGAACTTAAATAAAAAGCGGATTAAAAATCCGCTTTTTAAACATTGTATCCTTTTGATGCTAATGCAGCAATTCTTTTTTTGTTCTTTTTCATAATTTCTTTTGTTCTTTCAGTAAGTTTTCCTGCCGGTGCATTTTTCTTTTGTTGTTGCTGTTGATCGTCAGATTTTGTAAACAGAGAACTTGTAACATTTGCAACACCAGATAATGCATTAGTTACATTTGATAAAGTTTCTTTTCTATTTTCTTTTCTTATTTGTTTTTCAACAATTTGTTGTTGCTGTTGGCTTATTTGTCCGCTTAATTCTGCCATTTTTACTTTTGCATCTTCATTTAAAACTGTAATATCTGTTTCTATTAAATCAGTAAGTTTAGTAGGTTTTTCTTCTACAGGTGCAGGTGGATTTACAGTTTCATTTTGAGTTTCTTGGATTGTTTCTGGAGTTGTGTTTTTTAGTTCTTTTTCAATTTCTGCATCTGTATTTGTTTTAGTTTCTGGTTCATTTGTTTGTTTTGTATTATTTTGAGTTTCTTCTGGTTGATTTTGTGATTGTTCTGTTTTTTCTTGATTTTCTTTATTTTTTTCAGATGCATTGTTAAATTTTTTATCAGTTAACATTCCTATTGCAGACATAGTGCTAACTGCACCACCTATCATTCCTAATATGTTTGCGGCTTGACTTTCACCACCAAATTCAGTCATTAATTGGCTTGCAGAAGATAATGCACTTCCTGCAACTCCTGCAATTTGCATTGATTTGCCAAATGAAGAAGCTGTTGATTTTCCTAAATTGCTTAAAGTCGCAGCTGAACTTGTAATTGAAGATGCAACTCCAGCAATTGTTGAAATCTTGCTGAATACTCCATTTGCTTCTTTGCCTTGTACAGCTCTTACATTATTTACTAATTCTGCAGATGAAGCTACAACGTTTAACCCATTACTTACAGCTCCTAATACGCCTCCAGCTGCAGCACCGGTTCCTGTCATTGATGTCGCAAGTGTTATTGCGCATTGACCTAAAGACATTAAACCTGCTGTTAAGTTGCCATTTGCAATATTTATAGTTGATTTTGCAACTCCGCATGTAACAACGCCGTATGTTCCGATTTTTACCATTACTGAACCTGCAGCTGCAGTAAATGGATTTAATGATAGGATTAGACCTGTTGATAGAGTTATTTGGAATATATTTTCAGCTATGCCTACAGCACCTAATTGCTTATTTAATCTTTTTTGTTTATCTTGTTCTTTTTTTTCAGCTTCTTTATTTTTTTCTTCAATTAGATCTGTTTTTTTATTAAATTTTGTTTGACGAGTTTTTGTTGTTTTTTGTAGTCTTGTAATTTTTGTTCTGTTTCTTTCAATTACTCTACCATTAGTATTGAATGTTATACCTAATTCGTTAATTCTTTGATCATTAGTTGCAATTTTATCAGTATTTGAATTTTGTTGTTCTCCTCCAATTGTCATTGCAGCACTTCCAAGAAGGGTTGTTTGACCTTCTTCGTTCGGATTTTGTTGGGGTGCAATTTGAGCAGGAGCTTGATTTTGTTGATTATTTTCATCTTCTGCTATTAATTGCTCGTTTTCAGTAACTAATGCTTCATATTCTGTTAGAGCTTCTTGTTGTTTTTTTGCAGCTTCAGTTGATTCTTTAGTCATTTTGATGATTTCTTTTTCATCTTTTTTCATCAATTTTGTAAGCTGTTTTGTTTCTTTTTCTAATTCTTTAGTTGTTTTATCTGTATCTTTTTTTAATTGCTCAGATTCTTTGCTGTCATCTTTTGCACTGCTGGTTACATCTTTAACATTACTTTGAGCTTCATCGGTAGTCATTTCTTTATCTTCTTTTTCAGATGAAGAACTTTTTGTATTTGTTTGAGATGTTGTTTCTAATATTTTATTTGAATCTTCTGTTTCTGCATTTTGTTTTTTTACGCTTGCAGTTCTGGTATTGCTGTTACCAGTTGTTTGTTCAATATCTTTAGCTGTTAAATTTGAAGGAGTTTTTGCTATTTCTTGAGTTTGTTGTGTTGTTTGTGGTGTATCATTAACTGTTTTATTGTTATTTTCTGCATTGTTTTCTGTTGTTGATACAGTTGTTTTATTTGTATTTTCTGTATTGGTTTCAGTTATATTTGCAGCAGCTCCTGTTTGAGTATTGTTTGCTTTTTCATTTTGTTGATTTGTATCATTATTTTCAGAATTTGCAGCTTGAGTTGCTGTATCTTCTCCTGTTACTGATACGATTTTTGAATTAATAGAATTTAATGAAGTTAAAGCATCATTTGTTTCAGCAACAGCTGCTGAGGTTGCTTTTTCTGTAATTTTTGCGGTAGGTTTTGTTGCAATTTTTTCTGCATTAGCTCCAATAGTTATACTTTGAGATCCTTTATTTATATTATTGAGCCCTTTTTTAATTTGATAGCTCATTAATTGTTGTACCCCAACTGTAACTCGGTATTTTCCCATTTTACTTAATGTAATACCGCTATTTTCAGTAAAACTTAGCTGTTCTTTGTGTTGAGGAATATTTTCTTGAAGATATTTGCTGTTATTTTCAAGGGCTTGAGTTTCTTCTGGAATTGATTTGTTTAATTGAGTTTGCTCTGTTCTTGTGTTATTTTTAAATTCATTTAGAGCTTTTGTTGATTCAGTTTGAATTGTTGCAATTTCTTTATTATTGTCAGAAATTGTTTGTTTATGTGTTCTAATTTTATTTTGAGTAGAATCGTCTAAATTTTCTTCAGAATTATTATTAGAATTTTTGCTGTTAAGTTCTTCGTCAATTTCTTCTGAAGATTTGCCTGTTAATTGTTCAAGTTCTTTTTTAGCTTGTTCATTTTCTTGTTCTTTTGTTTTTATCGCATCTTGACGTCTTGCTTCTTCTTCTTGGTATTCTTTTACAATTTTTGAAATAGTTTTATCGGCTAATAAAGCGAATGATTTATCGCTTTTAGCTGCTTTAGATGCATTTAAAGCTGTGATTAATTGTTGAGCTAAGTCTGAGTTAATAGAATCAGCTTCTTCAATTAATGCATTAACATTATCATCTGTAATAATAAAATCTTCTTGTTGAGTATCATTTGTTTGTTCTGCTGCTTTAGTTTGATCTTGTTCTTCATTTGTTGCAGGGATATTTTCTTGAGCTTCAGCATTTGTTTTTGTTGCATCAACAGATTCTTCTACAGATTTAGTATCCGGAGAAGTTTGTTGTTGTTCTGTTGGAGTATCTGTTACAATGCTATTTTCAACACCAAGTATAGATGCTATATCATTAACAGAATTAGTTGTTTCTTCACTGTAATTTTTTGTATCATTCCCAATTTTGGTAGCTTCTTTAGCTAATGTTTTACCATTAGCCATAGCAATAATAGATCTTAGAAGTCCGACTTCTTGAGTTGCAGTTTTAGTAGTTGTTTTATAATTTGATTTAGATGTATAGTCTGCAAGAGTATCACCTATTTCAATAGTTTCTTCTGCAAGTTTATCTCCTAAAAGAGCTAAGATATTAATTTGGTTTAATGATTTAGCTATTTCTTTTTTATCTATTTGGAAATCATCAGAATTTGTGTTTTTATCTTCTAACATTCCTGTGATTTCTGCGTATCGTTTTGCTTCAGTATCTGTTAGAGATTCCCCGTTGTTTACTTTATCTTGTAGTGTTCTCCATTCTCTGAGTTGTTGTTCATATTCTTCTAATGCTTTTTTTTGATTTTTCATTGTATCAGCTAAATTGCGTTCTTGTTTTTGTTTTTCAGGCAAAATAGAATCAATTTCAGCGTTGATTTTTTCATTAGTTTCATTACATTTTTTAATTTTCTTTTCTGCTTTTGGTATTAATTCCAAGAATGGTTCTTTTTCTGTTGTTTCAGTAGATTCTGTAGTTTCTTCTTCTCCATTAGATTCATAGTTAGAAGCAGATGTTTCTAAAATCGTATTTGCAATATCTACAATTTCTTGAGGTATATTTACCCCATTATTTTTCATTGCCATAATTTCTTCTGCAGAATATTGTGACCATATAGGATCTAAAACAATGCCTCTTTTTTTCGCATATGCTTCCATTCTGTATTTTAAATTAAGATTTGCTTTGTTTAAATTCTTTTTTTCAGAATCAACGTTTTGACCAAGAGAATAGCCGTTAGCGTCTACTATTTCATATCCTGTTTCATCTTTGTAATATTGTTCAAAATTAGTTCTTTCTTCATTGTTCATTTGGTAAAAAAGACGTAAAGCATCAGTGTAACTAATTTGTTCTCCATTAGTTTCCAAATAGTAATCTTGGTATATTTCGTATTTATTTGGTACACCGTTTACTTGCATAGTAATCCTTTTTTCCTTTATCTTACTGTCGGTATATATTAAGGAAAACTTTAATTAGTAACGGTTTTAAATTGCTAAAAATACTCAAAAACCGTATGAAATATATATTTCATACGGTTTACAAAGTGTTACAATTAATTGTAAATTATAAATGTTTTTCAATATTTGAAATTATTGTTGATTTAGGCATTAATCCTACTAGTCTTTCAAGAGCTTTGCCGTTTTTGAAAACTAAAATACTTGGAAGTCCGCTGATTGAATAATCTTGAGCAGTTTTTAAGTTTTCGTCAGTATTAACTTTTACAAATTTTACTTTGCCAGAAAATTCTTGAGCTACTTCATCTAGGATTGGACCTAATTTTCTGCAAGGTCCGCACCAAGGAGCCCAAAAATCAACTACTACAGGTTGTTCTGATTTTAATACTTCTTGCTCAAAACTTGCATCATTAATATCAACTGCATTTGACATTACATATCTCCTTACCTTTTTATTTAACGGACTTATTCTAACACAGAAATTTTTTTTGTGCTATTATCTTAATAAGAACTCTATAGGATAAGAATATGGCTAGAAAAAAGATAATTGAAATTGTTCTCGATACCGAAACTACCGGTTTGGATTATACAAAAGAGAAGATGGTTGAGTTTGCTGCTGTTAGGCTTGAAAACGGGAAGATAAAAGATGAATTTCAGACTTTAATTAACCCAGAGCAGCATATTAGAAAATCAAGTATGGCAATTCATGGTATTACTCAAGAAATGGTTGCAGATGCACCAACTGAAGCTGAAGCGATGCCTAAAATATTAGAATTTATTGGAGATTATCCAATTGTTGCTCATAACTGTATTTTTGATTATTCTTTTTTGAATGAAGCAAGTCTTAGAACGACTGGTGAAGAATTAAAAAATGCAAGAATTGATTCTCAACAAATGTTTAAGGAAGTATACCCTGATTTGCCATCTCATGGACTTGAGGCTTTGACTAATAAGTTTAAAGTAGAATTGAATAATCATCATAGAGCTATGGCAGATACTATGGGACTTGCATTAGCTTATCCTAAACTTAAAAAATTATATTTACAAAAATATGATTGGGAAGTAAAACAATTAGATAATGTTGAATATTTATTTGAAAGATTTTTGAGAATTCAACAGACAATCACTACTTTACAATCAGAATTGCAGGATTTAAAATCTGTATTCAAATTATATTTTGAGCAGGGTGGAGAACCTATTATTTCACAAACAGGTGAAACTCTTATTTATAATTCAAAACAGTCATTTGGATATGATTTACATCAGATAAAAGATGTGTTGGAAGAAGTTGGTGCTTTTGAAAAAGCAGTTAAATTGAATGCAGGATTTATTGACAGATTAGTTGGCGGTGGCAGATTAGATGAAGAAAAAAGAGAAATTATCAAAGATGCTCGTCAAGAAATTACGGAAACTAGAAACATTCAAATTATAAAGGCAGGAAAATAGATTATGTTAGCGAAATTAGCTCAATTTTTTAAAGAGCCGCCTGTAAAAGAGACAATTCAGGACGGTGAAAAAGTTAAAAGTATGTATGCTCATTGGAGATTAAGAATTTTTTATGCTTGTTTCATTGGGTATACAGTTTTTTATTTGTGTAAGAAAAATATCGCTGTAGCTTTGCCAGGTTTAAGTGCAGAGTACGGATATTCAAATACTGAATTAGGACTTTTAGGAAGTTCTTTGTATTTGACATATGGTATCGGAAAATTTGTAAACGGAGTATTGGCTGACGGGTCCGATGTTAGAAAATTCTTACCTACAGCATTGATAATGACTGCGATTGCAAACCTTTGTTTTGCATTATCAGCAGTGTTTATTACTCCTGGACATGTTTCATTCTTTGGCTTACCTACAAATACTATTTTGTTATGGTTATTTGTATTTTTCTGGGGCGCAAGCGGTTGGTTCCAATCAGCAGGTTTTCCGGCTGTTGCAAAAAGTTTGACATATTGGTATTCAAATTCTGAAAGAGGTACTAAATGGTCATTATGGTCTTGTTCTCACCAGACCGGTACTTTCTTAAGTGTTATTGTTTCAGGATTTTTAGTAGCACATTACGGATGGAAGATGGCGTTTTTTGTACCAGGTACTTTAGCAGTTCTTGTTGCAATATGGTTATATAACAGATTAAGAGATCGTCCACAGTCTTTAGGCTTGCCTGATATTGAAACTTATAATAATGAACCAGTAGTTCAAAAAGCTGATTGTGGTGAAGATAATAGAACTTATGTTGAAATATTTAAAGAAAATATTTTGTATAACAAAACAATTTGGCTTTTAGCTATTGCTTACATTTTTGTGTATATTATCCGATTTGGAGCAGAAGATTGGATGATTAAGTATTTAAGTGAAGCAAAAAGCAATTCTTTAGAATTAGCAGCAATGAAATTAAGCTCTTTACCTTTAGTTGGTATTGTTGGTACAATTTGTGCAGGCTTAGTTTCTGATAAGATTTTTAAAGGTCAAAGAGCTCCTGTAAATCTTATTTATCTTTTAGGAGTTGTTGTTTGCTTAATTTTATTGAAATTTAATACAATTAGCACTTTAGATTTTGTACTTATTGGACTTTTAGGAGCATTTACATATGGACCACAGATGATGATTGGCGGATTATGTGCTGTAGAATCAAGCTCTAAAAAGGTTGCATCCGCAGCTACGGGATTTACTGGAACATTTGGTTACATAGGTGCTGTATTATCTTCAACTGGTACAGGTTTTATGGTTGATAAGTTCGGCTGGAACGGTGCTATTGTATTTTGGGTATTCTCAGCATTAGTATGTATCGCAATTTGTACTGTATTAATGATTGATGAAAGAAAAAAGCAAAATAATTAGTAAATAAAATAAATAATAAAAAATCCTCTCAGATTATCGAGAGGATTTTTTTTGCGGGATTGTAAACCAAAAAGTACTACCTTGATGGAGTTTTGATTTGACATATAAATCTCCGCCATGAGAACGGGCAATTTTTTTACATATTGCAAGTCCAACTCCTGAACCTTGTTTACGTTTTAATTCACTTCTGTTTACTTGAGTGAAGAAATTGAATATTTTTGCAAGATCTCTTTTGCTAATTCCATCGCCTTTGTCTTGAATTTCGAATGTAAATTCTTTTTTATTGTTTAGGAATGTCACGATAGAAATAGAACTGTTTTCTTTACTGAATTTAATAGCATTAGATATCAGATTATATACAAGTTGTTTAAATCTGATGAGGTCTGCTTTTATTGTAATGTCAGATAATGTGTAATTAAATGTTATATTTTTTTCTTTCCTGATTTCATCGAAACTTAATATTATATCGTCTATAATTTCTTTCGCTCTGATTTTTTCAGGTTTCAAATCAATTGTACCGTATTCATTTTTTGTGTAATCCAAAATGTTTTGGATTAATCTCATAAGATATGCTGAGCTTTTAGATATGTTGTTTAAGTATTTTTCATTATCTGTTTTTTGAAATTTTTCTGCCAAAAGATCTGAAAATCCCATAATTGAATTAAGCGGAGTTTTGAATTCATGTGCGATACTTGCTAAAAATTCAATTCTTTCTCTCCCGCTTCTTTTTCTTTCTTCATATAAGGAAATTATTTCAAGTCTTGAATATATATATTCGAGTAATATATTTACGATTTCGATATTTTTTTTATTAAAGTTCTCGTCATCGCTAATCATGCCGATATACCCTAAAGAATTGTTTCTGTAAATCAAAGGCTTTAGGATAATATTTTTCTTAGAAGTGAGCTCGAGGTATTCATTCAAATCTTCCATTTCAAAGTTTTTGTAGTAGTCAAAAGCTATTTGTCTGATTTTTTTTACTTCTGATACTAAGTCTTTATTCGTTTTTAATTTCTCCGTCTCTTTAATTTTTTTGACTTCAATTTGATTAGTTCCCCAATTAATAAGACCTGTCCAGCAGGCAAGAGCTCCTGTAATATCTATAAATCCTTGATTAATAATTTCTGCTAAGGCTTTGTTAGATTTTGCTGAATTAATTTTTTTCAAAAATTTGTAAATTGCTTTCTTGTTCATTGTATAATTATACTATGAATAAAAAATTGTATGTAGTATCAGGCTCGTCAGGAGTCGGTAAAGGAACTGTTTTAAAAGGCTTTTTATCAAGAAATCCTAATTTTATGCTGTCAATCTCTTGCACAACTCGAGCTCCTAGAGAAGGAGAAGTTGACGGTGTGAATTATTTTTTTATGACAAAAGATGATTTTAAAGATTGTATAGAGAATGATAAATTTCTTGAGTGGGCAGAATTTGCAGGAAATTTTTACGGAACTAAGAAAAAATTTATAAACCAGTGTCTAGAAGATGGAAAAGATATCATTTTAGAAATCGATACTCAAGGAGCTTTGCAGGTAAAAAAACAAATGCCTGATTCTGTTTTGATATTTATTTGCCCTCCATCGTTAGAGGATTTGGAAAAACGTTTGAGAGGCCGTCATACAGAAGATGAAGCAACTATTCAAAAACGTCTTAACGCCGTAAAAGAAGAACTTGCACGTGCTGAAAATTTTGATTATAAAATTGTGAATGATGACTTAGATAATGCGATTTCTGAGTTGGAACGCATTATAAACGGAGAACATGAAAAATGTTAAGCGGTAAAACAATTCTTTTAGGTATTACCGGAGGAATTGCTGCATATAAAATGTGCGAGTTAATAAGGATGTATAAACGAGCTAATGCAAATGTATTAGTCATATGTACTCCTAATGCTTTGAATTTTGTTACAAAACTAACCTTACAGAATTTGAGTCAAAATGATGTAGCTGTAGAAGAATTTGATGTTAAGGATTTTAAGCCTGAACATATATCATATGCTGATTCTGCAGATATTATGGTTATAGCACCTGCGACAGCTAATACAATTTCTAAAATTGCTACAGGTGTATGCGATAATTTATTGACCTCAATAGCTTGTGCTTTTACAAAACCTGTTATAATTGCTCCTGCTATGAATTGTAATATGTGGGAAAATCCCGTTCTTCAAGAAAATTTGCATAAGCTTCATTATCAAATTTTAGAACCTGAAAGCGGTTTTTTAGCTTGCGGTTATGAAGGTAAGGGGCGTTTGTGTAGTCTTGATAAAATTTTTGACAAAACTGTAGAATTGCTCAATTACAAACCGCTTAAAGATAAAAAAATTGTGATTACTTCAGGGGGGACAATTGAAGATATTGATCCTGTAAGGTATATTTCAAATTATTCGTCAGGCAAGATGGGACTAGCTCTTGCAGATACTGCGAAAAATCTTGGGGCTGATGTGACATTAATTACAACAAAAGATATTCAAAGAAGATACAATGTAATAAAAGTAAAATCTGCAATTGATATGAAATCAGCTGTTGAAAATGAATTTGAATCCGCTGATTGTGTTATTATGGCAGCAGCTGTAGCTGATTATCGTGTAAAAGAGGTTGCTCCTCAAAAGATGAAAAAAACATCAGAAGATGAGATTACGCTTACTTTAGTAAAAAATCCTGATATCCTAAAAGAAATTTCATCAATAAAAAAATCTCAAATAGTAGTCGGTTTCTGTGCTGAAAGTGAAAACTTGATAGAAAATGCTAAAGAAAAAATAGCTAAAAAAGGTTGTGATTATTTAATTGCAAACGATATTTCAAGAAAAGATATCGGATTTTCAAGTGATTATAACGAAGTTACAATTTTAGATAAAAACGGAAATATGACCAAAATTGAAAGAGCTGATAAAGCGACAGTTGCGCGAAAGATTTTTGAGGCAATTTATGGATAAATATGAAATTGCAAAAAAAATTGAAAATTTCGCACCGCTTGAACTTGCAGAAAGCTGGGATTGTTCCGGCTGGGGTGTTGATAGTTCAGTATCTGAAATAGAGAAAGTCATGCTCTGTCTAACTGTTACTGATGATATTGTAAAACAGGCAAAAGAGCAAAACTGTCAAATGATTATATCTCATCATCCTTTGTTTTTTGTTCCGTTAGCATGGAAGGATATAAATATATATAGTGCTCATACAAATATGGATAGAGCTGAAGGCGGTACTACTGATACATTAATTAAGTCTATTGGTCTTGAAAAATCTTGTAATATCGGTGATTTTACAAGGTTAGTAACATTGTGTAAAGAAATTGATATAAAAGATTTTGTTAATCTTTTAAAAAATGTTTCGCCAAATCTTCGTTATGTAAATAATTCTAATAATCTCAAAATAAAACAAATAGCGTTTTGTGCCGGTAGTGGTTCAGAGTTTATTCAAGAAGCATTTGAATATGGCGCAGATGCTTTAGTTACAGGGGATTTGAAATTCCATACAGCACTTGATAGCCCTATTATGTTGTTTGATTTAGGGCACTTTGAAAGTGAGATTATGGTGCTTGATGTATTTGAAAAAATCCTTAATTCTTCAGTTTGTACAATAAAAGCTAAAGAAAAAAGTCCATTTATTCAAACATAAATATTGACATTAAACTTTTAGCGATTACAATAATAAACGTACCCACTATATTGGGGCGTCGCCAAGTGGTAAGGCACCTGGTTTTGGTCCAGGCATTCGGAGGTTCGAATCCTTCCGCCCCAGATTTTAAAAGAAGCCTTTGAGGCTTCTTTTTTATTGCTTATTTATATAAGTATATATTTATTTTATTTATTTCTTTTTTCTTGTAACGATTAGCAATACACCGAAAAGTATTAGCATGACTCCGATACATATCCTTGTTGTCAGCTGTTCATGAAATACTAAAACTCCAAAGAATATTGCGGTTAATGGCTCTAATGCCCCTAAAATTGCGGTTGTTGTTGAACCGACTAGTTTTATTGAAATCGTAATTGTCTCAAGAGAAATAATTGTAGGGAAGATTGATAGTCCTATTGCTAAAAGCCAAAGGTGTGGTTTATCTAAAATTTGTAGTTGTGTGCAGAATTTTAAATTTATTATATAGACTATGAGTCCAAATAACATTACATAAAAGCTCATTTTAGCTCTGTTAATGTGTTGGATTGCTTTTATGTTTTTTACTCCTACAATGTATAATGCATACAAAAGGGCTGATAAAAAAACTATTCCAACTCCGTATAGATTTAAGCTCACTCCTGTTTTTCCATTGTATAAAAGAGCAATTCCTATTGAGGTTAATAATATTGAAGAAATAACAGTTTTAGTGATTTTTTCATTAAAAAATATTGCCATTATAATTGCAACTAATACAGGGTAAATAAATAAAATTGTACAGGCAATTCCTGCTTCAATGTAATTAAATGCATCATATAAAGTCAAAGAGGATAATGAGAAAAATATTCCGAGTATAAAAATCGGGATAAATTCTTTTTTTGTTAAGTGAAAAGACATTTTTTTCTTAAATTTCAACCATAGGCCGTAAATTATTACAGCAAGAGCATATCTGTAAAAAAGTACAGAATTGACTCCAATGCCTGCTACAAATAACGGCAGGGCAAATAAGGGGTTTGTACCATAACTGGCTGATGCAATTGCACCATTCAGTATGCCTTTTATACGTCTGTTCAATTTAATCTCCTCTGTAAAATAATCTATATTAAAGAGTAAAAAAAATCAATAAATTATTTTTTATAAATCAACATCAGATTCTTGGATAGGAGCACCTACAACTCTTTCAAGTTCAGCTGCGTTGATGTTGTAGTTAAGAAGATTTGAATAATAATCTAATTGAGCATTCAGGTAACTATTTTCAGCATCTTTAAATTCAATAGCATCTCCAAGTCCGACTTGGTATCTTCTGAATGCTTGGTATTGACGTTCTTTAGCTTGTTGAAGCGCAAGTTTTGATACATCGATACTATCATGAGAATTTAATAGGCTTATGTATGCACTTTTTACTTCCAAGTAGACATTTTGTCTTTGTTGTTCATAATCAGCTACAGCTTTTTTATAAGCAGCTTTAGCTTCATCTACTTGTTTTTTCAGTAACATAAGGTTTAGTGCGTTATAGTTTAATTGGACTCCAAATTGATACCCATAATCACTGTCAATTTGTCTTCCACCTTGATTGTATGATCCGAATGCACTTAAATCAGGAGAAAATGCTCTTTTTGCACTTCTGATATTTAATTCAGCAGCGTCCATTAATTTCTTAGAAGCTAAAAGTGCAGGTCTTGATTTCTCAGCTGTTTTTAAAAGGTCTTGAAAATTTACATTGTAAGCTTTGGAATTAAGCTTGTCTTTTAATATGACATTCTCTAATTCCGGAATACCTACAGCATTTGCAAGTTCTGCTGCTGCTAATTCTAATGTGTTTTTAGCTTTAATTAAATTAACTTTAGCATTCCCTAAGTTATATTCAGCAGTAGTTACATCTATTTTAGCTTTTCTACCGATATCATATTGAGCTTTTGCTTGTTTTAATTGTAATTCAAAGTCCTTTACAGTATCTTCATATACTGTTTTTTGAATTTCTGCAAATACAAGATTATAATATGCTACTTTTACATTGTATATTACTAACTCAATACTTGTTTCAGCATCATATCTTGATGATTCGTAAGTTTTTTGAGCTGAATCTGCCATTGATTTGGTTTTTCCAAAGTCGAATAAAAGCATATTTGCTGAAATTGTCGGCATATAATACATATTATATTTTTGAGCCATCATTCTAGCATATGAGCTTGACATTGTCATAAACATATCGTTTCTTGAATAGTTTACCCCTGCACTTATTGTTGGGAAGTAATTTGACCACGCTTGACCTACCATTGTTTTATAGATTTCAGCATTACTAATGGCCGACATAATCGTTGGATGGTGAGTAATTGCGAGTTTTATACAGTCGCTTAAGGTGACTTCTCCGTTCATTTGAGAGTATTCTATTTTACTGTTAATTGCAGGGAATTTGGTCTCGTACATTCCTTCTGCTTCTTTAGAAGATTCTTGTTGGGATTTTGCATTGTATTTTATTTTTTTTATTTCATGTTTTAAATTAGTTTTTTCTTTTTCAGGTTTTACAATTTCAACTTTTTCTTTTGTTTCTTTTTCTGTTTTATCTTTTTTAAACCATCCTTTTGCAAAAGTAGGGGTGGTTGAAAGTGTAAATATTGAACATATTAAAATTACATTTAAAATCTTTTTCATTGTATTTTATATCTCCAAATCTTTTTCGCTTATTTCTTTTTTAGGGAATAGGTCTACAAATTCTTGAACGATTACATAGAATGCTGGAGTAAGAACTGCACCTAATGTACAAGCTGCAATCATACCGCCAAATACTGTAGATCCTACAGAAATTCTTGAATTAGCACCTGCTCCTGTTGCAAATATCATTGGTAATACCCCGATGATGAATGCTAATTCTGTCATCATAATTGCTCTAAATCTTAATTTAGCAGCTTTTATTGCGGCATCTTTAACAGATAGGCCATGTTTTTCATGTTCTTCTTTTGCAAATTCTACAATAAGGATTGATTGTTTAGCTGCAAGACCTATTAATGTAATCATACCAACTTGTGAATATATATCAAATGATTGGTTAATCATCATTTGGAATATCAACGCACCTAATGCTGCAATTGGAGAAATTAACAATACAGCAATAGGGATTGTATAACTTTCATATAATGCAACCAAGAATAGGTATACAAATACTAAAGCCATACCAACAATCATTGCAGTTTGTCCGGAAGCTTCTCTTTCTTGAGCAGAAGTACCTGACCAGTCAAATGTCATATCTGAAGGTAATACTTGTTTTGCAACTTCTTCCATAGCATTCATTGCATCACCGGAACTTTTTCCTTCAGCCTGTTGACCTTGAATTTGTACTGATTTGTATTGGTTATATCTTGTAATTGATGCTGTACCTACTGTTTGTCTTAATTTTACAATTGATAGTATTGGTACCATTACTCCATTGGTATTTTTTACATAAATTCCTGATAAATCAGTTGCTTTATTTCTAAAATTACTTTCAGCTTGCATTTGAACTTTAAATATTCTGTCATATTTATTAAAGTCATTTACATAATATGTACCAAGCATTGATGATAGTGTTGCGTATAATTCTTGTAGATCAACGCTTTGAGCTAATGCTTTTTCATAATCTATTTCTACGATATATTGAGGTACGTTTGCTTGGAAAGATGTAAATACGTTTGATAATGTTGGGTTTTGGTTAGCTGCTGATACTAGTTTATTTGCCCAGCTTTCCATATCTTGAGGAGTGTATTCTCCTTGAGATAACATTTGGAATTCAAAACCTCCCATCATACTCATACCATTAATAGCTGGAGGTGAAAAAGCTTGAATAGATGCTTCTTTAGTATTTTTAGCTATCATTCTAACTTTATTCAATACTGTTGTATGTGCTAAATCTGTTTCTTCACCTTTAATTTTCTTAGATATCCATTTAATAGGAGTTATTTTTCTATCTCCATACTCCAATAACTGAATAATTACGTTTGCTTGGTTAGATCCATCTCCTCCAAATACTGTTAATTTTTCAGGATTTATACCTGGAATATCTTTTATTTCATTTACAAATTTTGTTGCTACTGCTTCAGTTCTTGATAAAGAAGCTCCATCAGGTAATGTAATACTTGCAATTAATACCCCTTGGTCTTCATCTGGAATAAAACCTGTAGAAATTGTTTTGAAAGATATTAATGTTAAAAGAACTATGCCTGCATAAAATATTGCAACGAGTTTTTTATCATAAACGAATTTTTTTACATATTCCATATAAAAATCTTCAACTTTTTCAAATTTTTCGTTGAATTTTACAACAAGTACAGATGTTTTTTTATTTATTCTTTCGATAATATTTTCAATATGTTTTAGGTAAGGATATTTATTGTAATCATGTTCTTTTTTCTCTTGCCCTAAGAAATGAGAACACATTGCAGGTGATAGTGTTAATGCACAAAGCGCTGAAATTGCAATAGATACGGCGATACATACTGCAAATTGTTTGTACATTACCCCTGTCATACCTCCCATAAAGATGATTGGTACAAATACAGCCATTAATACAAGAGCCATTGCTACTAATGCAAATCCTACTTCTTCCATTGTCAGCTGGGTTGCTATAATAGCTGATTTGCCTTCTTCCATATGTCGTTTAACGTTTTCGATTACAACAATCGCATCATCTACAACGACACCTACGGCAAGAACTAATGCAAATAATGACAATAGGTTAATAGTCATACCAAATGCTTTTAATGCAAAGAATGTACCGATTAACGAAACAGGGATAGTTGCACAAGGTACAAGCGTAGCCATTCCATCACCTAAGAATAAAAAGATAATTATTACAACTATAATTGCGGTTAATAAAATTGTAAATTCTACTTCTTTCATTGATTCATGGATAAAATCAGCATCATCTTTTACATATAAAATTTTTATTCCATTTGTCATTCTTGAATTCATTTCATTAACTTTAGCTTTTACTGCTTTTGATAAGTTAATTATGTTTGCATCAGGTAATTGAGAAATAACAACAACTGCTGCAGGTTTACCGTTTACAAGGCCTAAGTTAGAATATGATTCTGCTCCTAGTTCTACCCTTGCAACATCTTTAATTTTTACATTTGAACCGTCCATATTTGAGCGGATAATTATATTTTCAAATTGTTTTACATCTACAAGTCTTCCTGGAGTTTTTAGGGTAATTTGTAATGCTTGAGGATCATCTGTAGGTAATTGTCCTAAAGCACCAGTTGCAACTTGAGTGTTTTGGCTTGTAATAGCATTTTGAATTTCTGTTGTAGAAACGTTTAGTCCAGCCATTTTTTGAGGATCAAGCCATATTCTCATAGAATAATTGCCGCCACCAAATACGCTTACGTCCGCTACACCTTCTACACGTTTTAATTCATCTTTAATATATATAGAGCCATAGTTTGTTAAGTCTAGTTGTGACCAGTTTCCTGATTCAGGATATAGTGTAAGGATTATCGCACCTGAACCTGAAGATCTGCTTATTGCAGTTACACCAGTTCTTTGTACTTCTTCTGGTAATTGTGATTGTACCCTTTGAATTAAGTTTTGAACATTCATTAAGTTTATGTTTTTGTCTGTTCCGACTTTAAAGTATATAGTTAAACTATAGCTTCCGTCAGTTGATGTTGAAGACATATAAGTCATATTTTCAACACCGTTCAATTTATTTTCTAAAACGGTTGCAACAGATGATTCAATTACCTCTGCACTCGCACCTTGGTATGTTGCTGATACTCTTACTTGAGGAGGTGTGACATCAGGGTAACTTTCTTGTTTTAAGCTTAATATTGAAATTAAACCTAAAATTACAATACATATCGATATTACCAATGCAAAACGAGGTTTTCTTATAAAAAAGAATAACTTTTCTTTGTCAAATATTTTTTTCATACACTATATTTCCTGTTAAATTATTAATTATTATTGAGCTTTTTCTTCTGTTTTTTGTATAGGTTTTAATTTTTGTCCTTCTACTGCGATATTTTGAATGCCGGAAATTACAATAGTATCAGCAAAATTAAAAACGCTGAGTACTACCCAATAATTATCTATAGAATCTGATACTTTGATATTTTTCTTAACAGCTTTATTATCTTCTACAGCCCAGACATAGTATCCGCTCATAGCATCACCTTTGGTGCTTGCTTGAGGTACTGTCATATATTTAACCAATTTCGGAGCAGTTATTTTAACTTTCATATAAGCTCCTGGAACTAACCAGCCTTTAGAGTTATCAAATGTAGCTCGTAAAGTTACAGAACCTGAGTTTTTATCAATTTTATTATCTACAAAATTTACTTTTCCTATTTTGTCATACCAAGAGCCTCCGTCAAATTGAACTTCAACTTTTGCATCTTGGAATTTGTTACTAGCTTTCAAAAGTTTTACAAAGTCATCACTTTTTAAGCTAAATGTTACAAATACAGGATTTACACTTGATATGTTTACTAACGAACCTGATGTTGCTGTAACATAATTTCCTTCTGTAATATTTACCTTACCTATTCTTCCGTCAATAGGAGATTTTATTTTTGTATAACCTAAATTTACTTTAGCTAATTCTAATTGTTGTCTAGCAGCATCGTATAGTGCTTTATTTTGGTTTCTTGATGCAAGGCTTTGGTCTACATCTGATCTACTAATTAAGTCTTCTTTTACAAGAGCATTAGCTCTGTTTAATTCTTGTTGAGCATTTTTTAATAGTGCACTATATTGATTTACGTTTGCTTGAGAGTTATTTACTTCAATTTGATATTCTCTTGGATCGATTTGGAATAGAACTTGACCTTTTTTTACAAAATCACCTTCTTTAAAATATTTTTTTAGTAAAAATCCAGGAACCCTTGCAACAAGGTCTACTGAGTATTCTGCTTCTACTCTGCCTGTAGATTCTGCAGATACATTTACTTCTTCAATATGTGGGGTACCTACTTCTACTTCTTTTGGCATTAACATTGCTCGTCTTTGAGCTATTGCTGCAATAATTCCAGATGTTTTATTATAAATTATTGGCACAATAATTACTGCCAAAATAAGTATTCCCCATTTTTTTCTTGTCATTTGATATTTCATACTTCTCTCTCTCTCCAATTTTGTAAGGTAATCTGGTAGATTTTTCTACTTTAATCGTAAATTATTATCTTATTTCTGTCAATAAGTACATATTATAATCAATCATTTGCAGTATTACAGCTATTATAGGTTATTTTGATTAAGAATATTTTTTAAAGTTTCTGCAGATTTGTGAAGATTTTCTATTTCTGTTTTGTTTAATGATATTGGAATATGATTTTCTACTCCATTTATGCCAACAATTGCAGGCATACTTAAGACGACATCGTTTATTCCATATTCTCCTTGCATCATAGATGATATTGGTAGAATCGATTTTTCATCTCTTATAATTGCTTCACAAATTCGTTTTACAGACATTGCTATACCGTAATTTGTTGCTTTTTTTCTTGAAATAATTTCATAAGCGCTATTTTTAACATCTTCTGCAATTTTTTCTGTAGCTGATTTGTGGTCATAATGACCTCTCATTTCGCAGAATGTATTTAGAGGAACTCCTGAAATATTTGCACTACTCCAAGCTGCAATTTCACTATCTCCGTGTTCGCCTATGATAAATGCATGGACACTTCTACTGTCTATATTTAGATGTTGTCCTATTGCATATTTTAATCTAGCTGTATCAAGCACTGTGCCAGATCCTATTACTCTGTTTTGAGGAAGGCTGCTCAATTTAAGTGCTGCATAAGTTAAGATATCAACAGGATTAGATACAATTAGTAATATTCCCTTAAAATCTCTTTTTGATATTTCAGGGATTATTGATTGAAATATTTTGATATTTTTTTCTACCAGATCAAGTCTTGTTTCTCTGGGTTGTTGATTTGCTCCTGCAGTTACAATTACTATTGCTGCATTGGTAATATTATCATAATCCCCAGCATATATTTTCATTGGTCTTGCAAATGGAATACCATGGCTAATATCAAGAGCTTCTCCTTCAGCTCGTTTTTTATCAGAGTCAATCATTACAATTTCTGTAAATAAACCGCTTTCCATTAAACTGAATGCTGATGCAGATCCAACAAAGCCGCAGCCTACAATCACGACTTTTCCATAATTTATGCAATTTGAACAATCTGAAGTGTTTTTCATAATATTACTTTCGTCTTGTTAAGAATATAATTATATTTATATATAATATTATTTTTTTTGATACACAGTATATTATTTCCAGCTTACTAATTTTTTTGTATTGTTGATATTTTAAAGAAAAATTATTATAATAATTTTATGGAATTTAATATTGAAAATTGGTTACAAGATTTTACTAAAAAATTATTTGATCAATTCAATTCTCGTATAAAGTTTGTTGGACTTCAGGGAAGTTACAAACGTGGAGAAGCAAACGAGAATAGTGATGTTGATATTGTAATAATTTTAGATAGATTAACTTTTGAAGATTTAGTCGAATATAAAAAAATAGTTCATTCGATGCCTTTTTATGAAAAAGTTTGTGGTTTTATATCTGGAGAAAAAGAAATTTATAATTGGCCTAAACATGATCTGTTTCAATTAGTGAATGATACAATTCCATTGCACGGTAGTTTATTTCATTTTATACCTGCTTTGGGTAGAGCAGATATTGTAAATTCTATCAAGTTAAATTCAGCTAATTTGTATCATCAGATGTGCCATGGTTATTTGTTTGAAAATCGAGATATTGAAGTTTTATACCAAGGTTATAAATGTGCATTTTTTATTTTGCAGGCTATTTATTATCTCAAAAATTCAGAATATATGGGTTCTAAAAAAGAACTTTTGATGGAGTTGGATGGAGAAGATAAAGAAATTCTGCTTGTAAATATTAATTGGGTTTCGTTGGATATTATTGGAAATACTGAATTTTATTTTGAAAAAATTATAAATTGGGCTAGTAAGCATATTTAATTTTTCGAATTTGCTATTTTGTTAGGAATTGCTATATCTTTTTTAAGTTCATTTATGAATTCGTTTGTGTATAAAAAACCAAGGTGAGCTCCGTTATTTAAAATTACAGTTTTTTTGCCTGTGCATAGTTTTAACTTTTTTAATTGGTTATGATTTACTAAATAGTCATTTAAAGAATGATATATTTTATAATTATTGTTATTTTGCAGATAGTCAGATAAAGATAGGATACTTGAATCAAATCTTAAATCTTCAAGTGTTTTGTAATTATTCCCAAGCACATATTTCCTTACATAGTCTTCATAATTCATATTATAAATTTTTTCATAAATGTCAGTTTTTTGATTTTTTTTAGTTTGTTCAATTGTAAATATTAAATCAGACAATTTTTGATGCATTACAAAACTTGTAATCAAAAGACCTTCTTCTTCTGTGAATGGGAGTGCATTTATGTTGAAATTCTTGTTATCTTCTTTTTTCTCTACAAGTTGGACTACTTTTGCAGCTGTTTTAGCTGCTGTATTTTTTAAATTTTCAGTGTTTCGATCCCATTTATCAATGCCTTTGTCTACCTGTTCCATTGCATATACAAGCTCAATAGGAGGGCAAATTGAAATATATTTTGTAATATTCAAAGTATTATTTTTATATTCTTTATCCGCTACAAATAAAGTTGTAAGCGCTCCAAATGATGTTCCAATTAAGATTTTTTCTTGGAATTTGCAGTTATTTTTTTTCTCAAGCTGATTAATAATTTTAGAAGTTACTAATCTTAAGTATTCAGCATCTTGTGAAGGTATTCCTGGAGCATAATTATCAGGCATACTTTTTACAAATTCCCATTGAAAATGGCTCCCTTGAATTATTACGGAATACCCTGCATCGTAAAATATTTTCGCAAATACTGCAGAATGTTCTGAAACTATTCCTTCTCCAATTGACGGGTAGATTATTGCAAGTGGTGAATTTTTTTGTTTTTGAAGAATGTATTTGAATTTATAATTATCTTTTTCAGGTGTAATATTTACAGATGAAGTTTTTATTTGTTTAGTAAAACATCTGTTCCATATTGACATTTCATTCCAAATTGATTTGTCTTTTTCTGGAATATCAAATAAGGCAGTTCTCATAGAATCAACTACTGGATTTTGAGGGTTGTAGTCAAATAAGAGCATATCTGCCATAAGTTGAGAGTTTTCAAGATTATAACTTTTTAATATAATATTATCAATATTTGTTCCACCTTTTAAGATTTCTGCAACTGTGAGTTTTTCTTCATTATTTATTTCGTTTTTGTTTTGTTCTTTTATATCAAGTGTACTTTCATTATTATTAATTTTATTATTTGCAATTTCTTCTTGTGCTGTTTCAAATCCTTTTACTAAAATATTTTTTCTATCAAAGTTGTTTGATTTAATGTAATTTTCAACGCCATACATTTTTTTAGCTATATCATAAGGGTCAGCATATGTTGATTCTACCATTCTGATAAGAGGTTGCATTGTGCTTGTTCTGTTTACTGTTAAACCAGCTTTTACCATTGCTAATACAGGAGTTCCTACATATGTGGTAGGGTTTAGAGAAGTGTCAAGGATTTTCCCTGCAATACCTCTTGCAGTTGTGCCATTCATTACAGGGAGAACAAGATAGGAACCAGAATTACATTTGCATTTTGTAAGAGCTTGTTCCATATCCTCATTTACTGGATCGATTTTAAAAATCCTTTTCGCTGGGTCAAACATTCCGCCTAAGCCAAGAGTTGTATTTGTGAGAAATCTTGCGGTTTCGCTTTTTGTTGTTTTAAAATCTTTTTGGATAAGGCTACTGATTAATCTTTTTGGGTATTCTATGTTTTGATAAGCACTTTGAATTCTTTCTATTCCGTATTCAGGTAAAATAGAACACCATAGAATATGCACAGGTCTTATTGCATATTTATTTAATCCGAGGTTAAATGCAAAAACTTTTCTATTAAATTTCTCATACTTATCAGGTCCTAAATAAATATATGAATAATCAGGAATTTTTCCTTGTTGTTTAATTATTTCTTCACAATTTGAGATGTTTGTTGTAATTAGTAAAAAGATTAAAGTTATAAAAATTTTTTTTACCATTGTTATCCTGACTTATTTTCTGATTGTGTTTCATATTATTGTGTTTTGTTGATGAATAAATGGCATTACTCGTCAGGGTATTTTTTGTGATATTATTTTTTGCAAATAAGGAGATATGATTATGAGTGAAAAAGAAAAAATGTTGAGTGGGCAATTGTATGATGCTAATTATGATAGAGAGTTAATAGATGAGAGAATGCATTGTAAGTGTCTCTGTCATAAATATAATAACCTTTCTCCTGATAATCTAGATGAAAGAAAAGCTCTATTAAAGCAAATATTAGGGAAAACCGGAGAAAATTTTTGGATTGAACCCGACTTTG
>CALVEU010000018.1 GCA_944326635.1 Candidatus Gastranaerophilales bacterium
ATGCAGGTGCTACAATTGACACAGGTAATACGCTCACATTTAATAACATAAAAAACATTGACGGATTTAAAGATGACTTGTTTGCAACAAACGATGGAACAATTAATCTGTCTAATGTTACTTTGAGCGATAAAATAGAAGGCTCGGGTATTGTTAATGTTAACGGCAGTTCGACAATCAATAATTCAATCACAAATGCAATTAACCTGAACTCAGGCTATTTAACCTTAGGTCAAACAGGAGACTTGTCTCAAGCAGCATCACTTGTTGCTAATGGTGGCGGTTTGAGTTTGCAAAACGGTGCAATTCAAAATACAAATCTTGGAAATCTTATACTAAATAACGATTTGGATTTAAGACTTGACGGTAACTTTGCAAATCAAACACTTGATACAATAACTGCAAATAATTTTGAGGCTAATGGAAACAACATTAATATCTCAAATATTAATGTATTAAGTGCAACAACTCAAAAATCCTTCTCAATATCACCATTAGGTGAAGGCATGGATAGTGCAGTGAGAGACGCTCTTGCTGGTGCCATTCAATACACCGGAAGTGACATAACTTATGGTTCTATATATAAATATACTGCAAGTTATGATCCAACAACAGCCATGTTTAACTTTGGGCTTGTTGGCGGAGGCGGCTATGACAGCTTTAACCCTTCTGTATTGGCAGCTCCTGTTGCAGCACAACTTGGCGGATATTTAAACCAATTAAATTCATATGATAACGCATTCCGTAATATGGATATGTACATGTTAATGACAAAAGAACAACGTCAAGCAATGAAGATGCGTAATAAATATGCCTCAATTGCTAACAATAACATAGTATTTGATCCTACAGTCAGTCAATATGAAAATAAAGCTGGATGGTTTAGACCTTATGCAACATTTGAAAATGTGCCTTTAAATAACGGTCCAAAAGTATCCAATGTGGCTTATGGTTCATATTTTGGTGCGGATTCCGAACTCTATGATTTAGGTCATGGATGGGATGGTATGTGGAGTGTATATGGAGGATATAATGGCTCTCATCAATCATATGACGGTGTTAGTATTTACCAAAATGGCGGTACATTAGGTGCTGTAGGTATGGCATACAAAGGCAATTTCTTCACTGGCTTAACTGCAAATGTTGGAGCTAATGCAGGCGAAGCAAGCACAATGTTTGGTCGTGAAGACTTTGCAATGTTAATGACTGGTATTGCATCAAAAACTGGTTATAACATTGAACTTGCTAAAGGTAAATTTATAATTCAACCTAATTTCTTGATGTCATATTCATTTATTAACACATTTGATTATAGAAACGCAGCAGGTGTAAGTATTGATTCAGATCCATTACATGCTATTCAATTGGAACCGGGTATTAAATTCATTGGTAATCTTAAAAATGGATGGCAACCATATGCGGGTGTGAGCGTTGTATGGAATATTATGGATAGAACTCACTTCACTGCTAATGATGTATCACTTCCAAATCTTTCAATTGATCCGTTTGTTAAATACGGTGTGGGTGTTAGAAAATCCTGGGGTGAAAGATTTACAGGTTTCTTGCAAGCTTATATTACTAATGGCGGCAGAAACGGTGTCGGCTTGCAATGTGGTTTCAGATGGGCATTAGGTAAAGTTAAATCAAATCCTATAAAAGCTAGTGGTAGTATTCCTGAGTTACCAAAAGCTCAAGTAACATTAAATAATATAAAATAGTATAGTGGCAGAGAGGTTAGTTCCTACTTTGTATTTAACAAGGAGAAAAAAATGAAAAAACAAATTACAACATTAACAATTGCAGCAACAGCATTTATTATGGGGCTTGGCATTAATAATTTTGCAATGTCAGATGTTCCATCAAATTACAAGGTAGCTGTTGTAGATGTAAATGCAGTAGTTCAAAAATCTGCTCAAGTACAAGCATTAAAAAAGGAACAGCAAGAAAAAATGCAAGAACTCCAAAAATGGCTTGAAACCGTAAGAGCTGATGTACAAAAGCAATCAACCAAAGAAGGCAAAGAAAAGCTTGTTAAAAAATATGATGCTGAATTTGCAAAAAAACAAGAAGCAATTAAAAAGAATTACGCAGGTAAGCTTCAAGCCATTGATAAAAGCATAAGTGCAACAATAGCTGCTGAAGCCAAAGCTAAAAGCTATAACTTGGTACTTTCAAAAGGGGTTGTTTTATACGGAGGAGAGGATATAACTGCAAGTATTTCCAAAATAGTGAAATAACAGTTATTTTGCATTGAATAAAGGAGTTCCGATTAGTTGGGACTCCTTTTATATTTATATACAGATTAAATTTATGCCAAAATTTTGGTAATAATATTTTTTCATCGATATTATTATAAATAAAAACAAAGTATAAATATATTTTACAATATGAATATACTTCCTTTTCCTGTAAGAATATAATTTACGTTAATATTGTATTTAGAGATTAGCATTGATAGCTTACGATTATTTAAAAGTCTTTCATTTTTTTCTATTTTTGATAGATATTGTTTCGAAACATTTAAAACTTCTCCTAATTGCTGTAAAGATAACTGCAAATGTTTCCTTGCTTTTTTTATTCTTTCTCCTTGCGTACACATTCTAACCTCCTTTTTTTGTATTTTTCTAAAGCATTAATTCTAGTTTATACTTATATGCTTACTATTTGTCAAATAAATACGACAAGGAGTTTGAGAAAAATTCTAACATTTATTTAAAAATTTTTATCTAACTGTCCCAAAATTCCGAAACTGGTTGTCAAATATTCCGGAACTGGTTGTTCTTTTACAATTTGTGTCCCTTTAGTAAAATCGACCTAAAAAACTAATGCCAACAAATATAAATTTAAGCAAAGCTAAATGCCTTAATAAATTTTAATAAAAGGGCAATTTTTTTTTTGCTCTTATTTAACTATAATAGTAATGTAGAATGAAAGGAAACTAAAAATGCACGTAAACAAACTTACAATTGGAGAATTTTTACCTAAAAAATTAGGCTTAAAGAAAAATGTAATTAATGCACCTAAAGCAAATGTTACAAGAAATGCAATGTTAACAAAAACAGAAACTCCATTCGTATTCGAGGATGGATTTGCTCCAAATAATAAGTTCCCTATTCGTGCAGACTTGTTTGAATCTAAATACGCAAATGAAACATCACTTTTGGAAATGCCATTGTCAGGTTTTAATTTTAAATGTTAAAAATAATTAAATAATCTTTTAATATTCATCTTTTGTGTGCAAATCAATAGAATGTAGAAAGTATAGATTATTCAAAATTTTAAAATGGCATACGATAACTTAAAATATTTGCTCCCCAATCAAGTTCATTCCTATTAGACAAATTATCTGTTTTTATATATGTTTGCTTGAAATCAGCTAATGGTTCAAAGCCACAATCTTTTATGAACTTATAGTCTTCACTATATGTTAAAAATTTAGAATTTGTATAAGTACCGAGTGACAATATACTTCCTTTTTTCATGTTTTTACCAAGATTATATATAACCTTTCTTGCATCATAAGAACCGAGATATGGTAGTACATTTCGACAAAGAAATATTGTATTAGAATCATCAACAAGCCTACTTGCATCGTCTTCAAGATCTTGATTTTGAAAATCAACAAATTGTCTGAGATTTTGATTGACTTTATATGTTTGAACTTCATTGTTAATAGTATCATTAACAAGTCTTATTTGTTCAGTAGAGTTGCTAAAATATTTATCAAAATTTATTCTATTAATTTTTAACTTTTCTATATCTTCTTTAGTTAAGTTAATTAACCCTCTTTTAGCAAAGCTGGAAATGTTTGTTATATCAATATCTCTTGCTTTTATAGGAAAGAATTTTTTTTGAAGCTTCAAACCCTAAAGAATGAATTAATGCTAAAGCCAAAGTATATGGTTCAGAGCCATCGGAACAAGCTTGACAAACAACATTAACTTTCTCAGCATCTTTAAAATGAATACCTAAATATTTGACAAATTTCAACCAATCTAAATCCGTTCTAAAAACTGAAGACTGTGTACTATAGATATAATCAACAGAGTTTGAAAGTAAACCAACTCTCGTAGTACTACCGAAGCTAGGATATATATTATGATTTTGATGTATAGGATATGTTATTTGCATATTTATATAACACATAACAAAATAATTTTTGCTATTTTAATATTCAAACTTCTTGTTTAAATTAAATAGTGTTGAAAAATTTTTCAAATTATACTATTTGGAATATATAATCTTTTGTACTTCATAAATGTTCCCAAATTCCCGAACTGGTTGTCAAATATTCCTGAATTGGCTGTTCTTTTACAGTGACAAGAAATTTGAGAAAAATTGGTGTGTTAGTTTACCCCAAAACAAACCATCTGTAAATTGAAATCAAACCATTTGTCTTTTTACAGTTTTCTCTATTGCAAGGACAAAAATTCCAAGGAATCTAGCTTTTAGGGTGGTGGAAGTTAATTGTGATTTCAAATCAAAAATTACTCATTTTACTCTTTTTCTACTCATTTAAATTTTTTTATAATACCAAAATTTAAATGTATGGATTAAAAAAAGATACATTTGTAAACAATTATTAATGAAGGTTAACTATATGGCACTTTTTTACTTAACTTGTTTTTATAACAATAAGGTAGGGTTTGTGTTTTTGCAATTCTACAAGATAATACAATATTACTATAAAACTAATAAAAACACTCTTTGAAAATCATTTATATTGTACTATCACAATATCTATGGAGATATTTATGCAAATAAAACAATGTCGATTTTTATTAAATACATTAAATCAAACATTACAAAAAAATAATATAAAAGTTCAGCCAAAAATCAAAGCAGAATTAATGTTAAATGGAGCTTTTGCTGATTCAGATCCTTATACCGCAAAAATTACTTTAAATAAAATATTAAATTGTAAACTTTTAACAAAGAAATATATAAAACATGAAGTTAAACATATTGAACAAGCTCAAATAATGGCAAGATATTTTGCTGGAATTTCAGGTAACATTGATAAAGGTCTAGAACAATTCAGAAAATTACTTATAGAGCGATTCCCTTTATCTGAAATCGAAAAATTTAACGAAAAATTTTATAAAAAAAACATTGAGATTGATGGAGTAATAAATAAAAAACACCATTTATTTAAAAAGGCCAAAGCCTATGTTGAAGCCTTTAAAGAATATCCAGATATGAGTCTTTTAGATGACATAGATGTTTGGTATAACAAGGGGTTTAGCTCAATGATCAGAAATCGAAAAAGAAAAATGAAATTATATAAAAATAACATCCTTGAAAAAGAGGCAAGAATTGCATCAAAACAGAATTGATAAAATTCATACAAAACATTTGAATTAAAAAAATCCAATAATGTGCCTTTTTATATTCGGTTTGTTTTTAATCTTAAACTCTAATTAAAAGTCGGTGCAAAATTTTTACTTTTCCTATTTTGTGTTAATAAAACTTTATAAAATGACAATTTTTTTGTTTTTGAGTTTATATAAATATAGTTTTATCAATGTTATTAAATTGGTTAGGTTTTCTAGCTATGATTTGCTACATTGTATAATAGGTTATAAAAAAAGAAATGAAAATAATAAATCTATATCAAAAATTTTATCAACCACATCAATTAAGCAATAAATATAAAAAAGTAGATGATTACTTACTAAGAGGACCCCATCCAGGAATTTCTGATTTAATAGAACTCAAAAATGCAGGAGTTACGCAAATATATGATTTTAGACACAAAAGTGTAAGAGGGTTTAAATTTATTGAAAAATTTGCTTGTAAAGAACTTGGAATCAATTATATAAGATATCCATTTAGTTATCTTAATGGAGAATATCCTACCATAAGTGAATTTGAAAGAATTGCTCAAGATGTTAAGTTAACCGGGCAAAATGGAGGCAAAACTTTATTTCATTGCAATTCTGGAAGTCATAGAACTGCTCATATGGCTGCATACTATGACTTAACAAAAGGTGAAAATATTGATGTTGTATTTAATAAACTAGGTGTTATTAAATATTCTGAAAAAATAGAAGAAATAGTAGATAATCATTTCTATAAACAAAACTTTTTTAATAGAAAAGCAACACATGAAAAAACTCTAAACCCTTTAAAATATTTAAAGAATAGGTTTAATAACAGAGTAAAACATGCTACAGAAAATGCTCATGCATCTTTTATTGCTATAGTAACAAGATATAAAAATTGGTAAACATATTGGGCTTGATTTTAAAAAAGCTCAAATTAACTGTTTACTTGAAAATGTAAAAAAATATAAAACAAGTTAAATATAAATTGAAACGAACATATGTTATTTGTTTTAAAATAATAATCTTATATTTTTCTAAAAACGTTTTGCATAATTTCTTCAAACCCATACTTTTGAAGATAATAATTTACAGCTTCTTCCTCTAGTTTGCCTGTAACAACAAGACTTCCTGTTTTAAGATTTTGAGAAAATATTTTAAATAAATTTTGAATTTTTTCTTTGGGGAAATATGAAAGTACGTTTCTGCATAAAATAATAGTATTTGAATCATCTTTTATTTTAGGTGCAATGTGAAATATATCTCCTGAATTGAAACAAACTTTATTTGTCAAAATTGGAGCTACTTCATATGTTGTGTAATCTATAGATGGATAAAAGTTAAATGGATCATATGCATAATTAGAGATGTTTAAATTTGTTTTAAATTTAGTAAAATATTTGTTGAAATTGTTACAGTTATTTTCAATTTTAAATTTATCATTTACATCGAGATTTAATAATTTAGTTTGAGCAATGTTTACAATTCTATCATCTATATCATATGCAATGATAGGGAAAAATTTTTTTGTGGAGTTGGCGTCTCCATTTTCAAGTAATGATATTATTTGAGTGTATGCTTCTGAACCGTCAGATGCTGCAAATTGGATTATATTCACTTTGTCTTTATTTTTAAAGTTATCAATTTCAAACTTCGCAAAATCTGCCCAATTTAAGTCATTTCTAAATGTACAAGTTACATTTGCCATATTTAGTCCGTCTTTTGTTGTATACATTCTAACGTTACTTTTAAATGATGGGGTAATTGGATTTTTAAATTGGTAATGATTATTAAATGTTATATTCATACGATATTCAAAACATGTAAGTCTAAATATTTGCCATTAAAATAAGATTTTTGTTACAAAAAATCAAATTATGAAAGTTTTTTTAGTTAAAGTCCTTTTTTAGCTTGGTAATATGGCTTCTGCTAGCATAGGATTAAGGTAGATTATTCAATGATTGTTTCTGTTTGTATAAAATATTTTAACCATTTAATTTTCTCTTTTCATCTGTTATAAAAATTTATAGTGTATTATTTTTTATCCAATTTAGATAATCAGTTGTGCCATCATCTATTTTTATACTTATAATTTCGGGTATTTCATATGGATGTAAAAGGGTTATTTTTTCTTTTACTAGTTCAAAAAGCGCTTGTTTTGTTTTTATAACCATTAGGAATTCTTCGTCTTTTTCAATTTTATTGTCCCAAGAGTAAATAGATTTTATTTTTGGAATAATATTTACACAAGCAGCTAATTTTTCTTTAACTAAAAAAGTAGATATTGTTTCAGCACTGTCCATACTGTTTGTGTTGCTTAGAATTATTATGTAATCCATATTTTCTCCTATTTATATTTTTTATTATAAACTAAGAAATAAAAAATTTTAAAGTTTTGTATAAAGATTAAATAATGTTGACAGTTAATATTATAAAAGATAATATAACTATATTATTAGATGTTATTAAGGTATTTTTTATGAAAGTTGTTATTTTAGCTGGAGGATTAGGTACTCGTTTATATGAAGAAACAGAATTAAAACCAAAGCCTATGGTTGAAATTGGTGGTAAACCAATATTATGGCATATTATGAAGATATATTCTTATTATGGTTTTAATGATTTTGTTATCCTAACAGGGTATAAGTCACATGTGATAAAAGATTATTTTATTAATTATTATACTAGGTATTCTGATATTACTGTTGATATGGTAAATAATACTGTTGAAGTTCATAAAAATAGGCATGAGCCTTGGAAAGTAACAATGTTGTATACTGGACAAGATACAATGACTGGAAGTAGAATAAAAATTGCTCAGAAATATATTGGTGATGAACCTTTTTTATTGACATATGGTGATGGCGTTGCTGATGTTAATATTAATGCATTGATTGATTCTCATAGAAATTCCGGAAAAAGTGTTACAATGACTGCAGTTCAGTTAAGAGGTCGTTTTGGTGCTTTAGTTATAAAAGATGATAATATGATTACTTCTTTTATGGAAAAACCCGAAGGAGAAGAAAGCTGGATAAATGGCGGTTTCTTTGTTTGTGAGCCAGATGTTTTTAATTATATAAGTGATGGAGAAAATGTTATTTTTGAAAGAAATCCTTTAGAACATCTTGCTAGAGATAATCAGTTAAATGCTTATAAACATAGAGGTTTTTGGCAACCTATGGATACATTAAAAGATAAAAAGGAATTAACTGATATGTGGATGAATGACGTTGCTCCTTGGGCTTTGTGGTTAAGGAAAGATAAATAGGCTAGATAGAAGAATGGATTATGTAATATATACTCCTAAATATTTTGTTAGTAATGGTATTCGCGTCCTTTTTAAATTAGCTGATGAATTAATAGAAAGAGGATATAATGTATATCTTTTTTCTGAGCCATCAGAAGGCAAGGATTATAAATATATAAATAAATTAAATCGATATTTAAGAGATAATGCAGTTGTTGTATATCCTGAAATAGTTTTAAAAAATCCGTTAAATGCTAAAAATGTTGTTCGTTATGTTTTGTATTATCCCGGTGTTAATGGTGGCGATAAATATTATGATAAAAATGAATTAGTATTTACATTTAATAGGGAATATTATGAAAAAGCTGATTTATTGCCTATTTCGACAATGGATACTTCTTTATTTTATAAAGATGATACTGTTAAAGATATAAATTGTTATTTTGTAAATAAAGGTGGAAAATGGAAAGAAATTCCTGAATTTAAAGATTTTGTGGAAATAAATATGCTTTATCCGTCTTCTCGAAAAGAATTAGCAGATTTATTAAGAAGAACTAAAACATTATATTCATATGATAGGCATACATTATTGGCAGAAGAAGCATATGCTTGTGGTTGTAAAGTTAAGTATGTTACTGAATCTGGTTTTGAGGATTTTGAGCCAGATAAGGTTAATTATTATACAGAAGATGAATATAAAAATTATATCGATAACTTTATTAATAAGACTCAAAATTTTCCTCAAGGGATGAGAGCTAAAAAAGATAATATTTTTGTTAAAATTCTGCCTTTTTTTCAATTAAAAAAGAATCGTTATATGTATATTAATTATAGATTAAAATATTATTTATATTCATACATTTTTAATGATGTAAAAATGTCACAATTATATTGGTTTCGTTCTGAATATATTTTTTTATTAAGTAGAAAATAATTTTAGCAAGTATGATTTGTTTTTAGTACAGAAGGATAAAAATGTTTGGCAATATTTATAAAAATAAAAAAGTGTTTTTAACTGGACATACAGGGTTTAAAGGTTCTTGGCTTTCATTATGGCTTTCTCAATTAGGGGCTAGGGTGTGTGGATATTCTTTAGTTCCGAATACCCAACCTTCAATGTTTAATGAGTTAGGTATAGCAAATAAAATTGAAAAAAGTATTATTGGTGATATTTTAGATAATATTTTATTGGAAAAAGCAATGTGTGATTTTAAGCCAGATATTGTTTTTCACCTTGCAGCACAACCTTTAGTTAGATTTTCATATTTAGAACCTGTGCTTACTTATAAAACTAATGTAATTGGAACATTAAATGTTTTAGAGGCTGCTAGAAAGTGTCCTTCTGTTAAAGCTTTTGTAAACGTGACAACTGATAAATGTTATGAGAATATTGAGGTCGCAAATGGCTATAAAGAAGACGATCCTATGGGAGGTTACGATATGTATTCATCTTCTAAAGGTTGTGTTGAATTAATGTCTTCATCTTATAGAC
Organism: Candidatus Gastranaerophilales bacterium; assembly: GCA_944326635.1. Taxonomy (GTDB): domain Bacteria; phylum Cyanobacteriota; class Vampirovibrionia; order Gastranaerophilales; family Gastranaerophilaceae; genus Stercorousia. The sequence goes on from CALVEU010000018.1 coordinate 10,064, forward strand.
GATCTTTTTTACAAGATAATAATTCTTTTTCATTAGCTACTGCTCGTGCAGGTAATGTTATTGGTGGCGGTGATTGGGCTTTAGATAGATTGGTGCCTGATTGTATTAGGGCAATAAATAATGAAGAAAAAATTGAAATAAGATATCCTAATGCTGTTAGACCTTGGCAGCATGTTTTGGAACCTCTATCTGGTTATTTATTATTAGGAAAAAAATTAATAGAGGCAGGGCATGATTTTGCAGAAAGTTTTAATTTTGGACCAGATGAGAATGATGTTTTAAATGTTGTGGATCTTGTTCAAAAAGTGATTGATTTATATGGAAAAGGCGAAATATTCGTACATAAAAAAGATGATTTGCATGAAGCTGGTTTTTTAATTTTAGATATTAATAAAGCAAAAAATTTGCTTAATTGGACTCCAACTTATTCTGCAGAGCAAGCAATAGAAAAAACAGTAGAATGGTATAAACATTTTTATAATAATGATGTTAATTTATTTGATTTTACAATTAATCAAATATGTGAATTTTCAAATATTGCTAATTTTTAGTTATTTAATTATGAATTTTGCAATATATGAAAGATTTTTTAGTTTTTAATATTAATGTTATAATTGTTATAAGTTGTTTATGAGAGGAATGTGTGCATGGAAGCAGAATTGCGAAATAAAGTAAAAGATGCTGTTAAAGATTATTATGATTTTGTATATGCAAAACCTCATGAGATTAATTACATTCCTGCATCTGGCAAGTTATTAAAGTATGAAGATTTAGATGCAATGATTGATGCTTCTCTTGATATGTGGCTTACTTCAGGAAGATTTAATGACCAATTTGAAATAGAATTTGCTAAGTATTTGGGTGTTAAGTATGCTCTTTCTACAAATTCAGGTTCAAGTGCTAATTTATTAGCTTTGTCAGCATTAACATCTTATAAACTTGGTGACAGACGTCTTAAAAAAGGCGATGAAGTTATTTCTGTTGCAGCTGCTTTCCCTACTACTATTAATCCGATTATTCAGCATGGTTTAATTCCTGTTTTTGTAGATTGTAAAATTGGAACTTATAATATTGATGCTGATAAAATAGAGGAAGCTATTTCCAGTAAGACTAAAGCAATATTTCTTGCTCATACGCTTGGAAATAGTTATGAATTAGATAAAATTAAAAAACTTTGTGAAAAACATAATTTATGGCTGATTGAAGATAGTTGTGATGCTCTTGGCGGGGAATATAAGGGGGCAAAATTAGGAACGATAGGACATATTGGAACATTTAGTTTTTATCCGGCTCATCATATTACTATGGGAGAAGGAGGTGCTGTTGTAACTAATGATTCTGAATTGTATAGAATAATTATCTCTTTTAGAGATTGGGGGCGTGATTGTTGGTGCAAGCCTGGTAAAGATGATACTTGTAAAAAACGTTTTGGAATGCAATTAGGAAATCTTCCGTTTGGTTATGATCATAAATATACTTATTCTCATATTGGTTTTAATTTAAAAATTACAGATTGGCAGGCTGCTTTAGGTTGTGCTCAGCTAAAACAATTACCAGATTTTTTGGAAAAAAGATCCAAAAATGCAAAATATTTAATGGATAAGTTATCGGATTTAAATGAATATTTAATATTACCTGAGATTACTTATGGTTGTAAGCCTTCTTGGTTTGGCTTTTTAATATCTGTAAAACCTCCAATTTCAAAACAAAAGCTTGTAGAATATTTAGAATGTAATGGAGTTGGAACAAGACAACTTTTTGCTGGTAATATTTTGCGCCAGCCAATGATTGTTGATAATGATATTCAATTAAGAATTGGTAATTCAGATATCCTTAATTCAAAAGATTTGACAGAGGAGCATTATAAATTATTACCTAATACTGATTTTATTATGAATAATACTTTCTGGGTTGGAGTATTTCCGGCATTGTCAGAAAAAGAGTTAAGTAGAATATCTGATTTAATTCATAAATTTATTGAGGTAAATAAATAGTGAATATATTGTTAACTGGCTCTGGGGGCTTTATAGGTTTAAATTTAAAGGAGTATTTAAAAACAAAGTATACTCTTTTTTGTCCTAGAAGTTATGAGTTGGATTTAACTCATTCTGATGCAGTTAAAAAATATTTTCAAAATCATAATATAGATTTAATAATTCATTGTGCATCTATCGGTGGAGTAAGGGGGCAAGATGACCCAGAAATAACTATTGATGCAAATTTGGCTATGTTAAATAATCTTATATTATATCGTCGTAGTGGGGTTAGAATTATACTTTTTGGCTCTGGTGCAATGTATGATAAGTCAAAGGATTTACATAAAGTCAAAGAATCTGATATTGGAAAATATATTCCTTATGATCTTTATGGACAGGCAAAACTGAAAATTGCAGAAATTGTCAAAAATCATTTGGATATTTTATGTTTAAATATATTTGCATGTTATGGCTATAATGAAAAGCCGTCTCGTTTCCCAAGTTATGCAATTAATCAAGTATTAAAAGGACAAGATATCATAATTAATCAAAATGTTATTTTTGATTATCTATTTGTAGATGATATGGTTAAGATTGTTGAATTTTTTATTGAGAATGTTCCGAAAAATAATATTATTAATATTACTCCGATTAAAAGTATTAGTTTATTTGAAATAGCAAAAATTGTAAAAGAAATTTCAGGTGTTAATTGTAAAATAGAAATTAAAAATCAGGTTATGAATAACGAGTATACTGGTGATAATTCTATTTTGTTAGAGGAAATTCCTAATTTTACTTTTACATCAATGAAAGATGGGCTTTCAAAATTATATAATTATTTAAATTTAGATAATAGGTGTATAGAATGGCAAAAATAAAACTTTCTGATTACATTGCAAAACGATTAAAAGAAGTATATGGGATAAATTATTTATTCATGGTATCAGGTGGTGGTGCAATGCATCTTAATAATAGTTTTGGAAGATACATGCGATATATTTGTAATCATCACGAACAGGCTTGTGCATTTGCTGCTGAAGGTGCTGCCAGAATTAATCAAAAACTTTCAGTTGTTAGTGTTACTACAGGACCTGGAGGTTTAAATTGTTTGAATGGTTTATTTGGGCAATGGACTGATTCTGTTCCTGTTTTATATATTTCGGGACAAGTAAAATATTCTACGACCATGGCTTCCTGTCCGCAAATACCTTTAAGACAATTAGGGGATCAAGAAGTTGATATTATTTCAATAGTTTCTCCTCTAACCAAGTATGCTAAAATGGTGACTGATCCAATTGAGATAAAATATCACCTTGATAGAGCTATATATGAGGCAACAAGTGGAAGAAAAGGTCCTGTGTGGTTAGATATTCCAATAAATGTTCAGTCTGCTTATATTGATGATGAAAATCTTAAAGAATTTGAATTTCCTAAAAATGTAGTTTGTGATTTGAAAATAGATGCAGTTATTGATAAATTAAAGGCTGCAAAAAGACCTTTAATTGTTGCCGGGCATGGTATAAGATTAGCTGGAGTGCAAAATGAATTTTTGAATTTTCTTGATAGTACAGATATTCCAGTTGTAACAACTTTTAATGGTGTTGATTTATTGCCGACAGAACATAAAAATTTTTGTGGAAGAATTGGAACTGTTGGGCAAAGAGCTGGTAATTTTACTCTTCAAAATGCTGATTTAATATTATTTTTAGGAACTAGAAATAATATTCGACAAATAAGTTATAATTGGGAAAATTTCGCTAAAAATGCATACAAAATAGTTGTAGATATTGACCAAGCTGAACTTGAAAAACCTACTATTGTGCCGGATTTGAAAATTTGTGCAGATTTAAAATACTTTATTCCAAAATTAATAGAAGTTTTTCCGTTAATGCAATTGAAAGATTGGTTAGATTTTTGTAAAAATTTATTGAAAAAATATTCATTTGATAATACAAAAGAATATCAATCTTATGATGAGAATATAAATGTATATGATTTTATTTATAAGTTATCTCAATGTATGATGGATGGGGATATATTAATAACTGCCAATGGTTCTGCTTGTGTATGTTCTCATCAGGTTTTAGTTATCAAAGATAAACAAAGAGTTATTTGGAATTCTGGAGATGCATCAATGGGGTATGCTTTACCTGCTTCTATTGGAGCTTGCTGTGAGGCTCCAGATAGAAATATTATTTGTCTATGTGGAGATGGTTCTATTATGATGAATATTCAAGAGTTACAGACTATTCTATATAATAAATTCCCATTGAAGATATTTGTTATAAATAATTCAGGTTATTCTTCTATTCGTCAAACACAAAGGAACTTTTTTGATGGATATATGACAGGTTCTGGACTTGATAGTGGGGTAAGTGTGCCTGATTTCTGTAAATTAGCTGAAGGATTTGGTATAAAATCTTTGAAAATAACGTCTTCTGTTGATATGAACAAGAAAATTATTGATATTTTAGGCTTAAATGAACCTGTTATATGTGAAGTTATGGTAGAAAAAGAATATGCTTTTTTACCTAAATTATCTTCAAAAATATTAGATGATAAAACAATGGTTTCTCCATCTTTGGAAGATATGTATCCGTTTTTAACTCGAGAGGAATTTAACAGTAATATTATTGCAGAATAAGTTATTTACAATAGTGTGGATTCTGTTTATTTTATAATTCTTAATATTTTATGTATTTATTAAGATTAATTTTAATCCCCAAAATACAGATATATGCTTCTTGACGTTTTTTATGTATATGAATATCAATAAAAAATTTCCTAATTGATTTATATTGTATTTTTAAATTAATTAAAAATTTTGTAAATTTAGTAGATCTTTCTTTCGAAATAAAATATAGAGCTGTATCTTTGTTATTTTTTATATTTGATAAAATAAATGTAATTAGATTATATGCAGGAGCACATTCTTTATTTAGTGTTTCATCTCCAATATCAGAATATGGTATACTGCCTAAAATATCTGCTGTTTCTTTATCAATATTATTCATTACAAAATTATAATATTGATAATAAAAATCAGTATTGTTTATTTTAATATCAAGTTGTTTTTCAATTGTTAGAATTGTTTTTGTAAAATCAAGAATTCCATTTAAGTATTCATTATATCCCCAGTTAATTAGTTTTTCCGGATTTACATTTTCTGTAATTGGTATAATTTGTCCATTTTGCTGTTTATATCCAAGAGTTTGTCCATCTGTGTTTCTGCATAATAATTCAATCCAAAAATGTTTATATTTTGGGGTGCACATAAATATTTTTTTTATAGAATCTTGGTATTCTGAAAGTTTGGTATCAGTGCAAAAGTAAAAAGTTTTAATTGGACAATTGTTAAATAATAAAATTGTACTTTTTAGAATATCTTGAGTTCTTCCTGTTCCATTAATATCTACGAAAGCAAAATTTTGGTTTGAAAAATCTATTTCTTGTTGTAAATATTTTATTATTAAATTGGTTTTATTTTCGTTTTTATTAATTATTAAATCTTTAAATTCTTGATTATTGATTAATTTATTAAATAGTTCTTTTCTTTGTTTGCTTTTTAAAACTTTGTTATTATCTGCAAGATTTGTATATTTATAAAGTTCTTGTGTTGTAATATCAAATCTTTCTTTTAAAAATTTTCCTGAGAATTTATAAAAATATTCATTGAATATTGATGTTATATATTTATCTATAGTTATTTTATTAGGAATTCTCCAGGCTTTTCTTGAACCATATATGTAGTGATTTTTAATATTTAAATTTTTTTCTTTTACAATAATATCAGCAATTAATTTTGGAATATAACCATCTCTTGCTATAAAATATAGATTTTCTATGTTTTCTTTTTGACAATTTGCAATTATCCAATTTACATAAGAATATAAAATAGGACCAGCAAAAGATGCTCCAAAATTGTATTTGATATTTTTTTGAGAATTGAACAGTCTTAAATTTTTAGCTGTGCCAATTATATATTCTGTCGAAAGATTATCTTCTTTTAGTGCAGTTTTTTCATATTTTTTTAGTTTTTCATAAGGGTATAAAGTTGCAGATATATTATTATTTTTTGCAGCTCCATAATCAGCTAATTGACTATCTCCAATATGTTCCCATTTTTTAGGTTTGTATTGATCTTTTATTAATTTATACAAATCTCCTTTTCGTTTTGTCTTTTTATATTCTGATGATACAAATATTGGAATATTTTTAAATATTGGGTCAATTTGTATTAAGATATTTCTCAAAGTTTTTTCAGAATGATACATATCAGAAATGAGAATTACGTTGTTATCATTAAATAAATCTTTTAATTTTTGTATGTTTTCTTTTATTGGGATTAAGTTTTTATTTTCACATTCTATTTCAAAATTTTTTAAATATTCAGTTTCGTTATCCGTTAAAGAATAATTTATTTGTATTCTGTTATAAATATCTTCAAGAGTTATGTCTTGGAATTTTTTAGATAATGATAGTTGTTCCCTAACAAATGCTTCTGTTTCTATTCTTATTTTTTTAAAGTTACTTTTTAAAAATTCAGGATAATTGGTATTATTTTTTAATAATTCTTCCATTACTAAAAATATTCCTGATGGAGTGGCTGTTTTCCTAGTAATAAGAGTATCAAAAATATCAAAAGAATATAGTGTTTGTACTTTTTTGTCTTCCTTTAAAAGTTGCATTTATATAACCTCTTTGCCGAATAGAGTAAGGTTTAATTTTCCATTTCTAAAGTGAATTGAGAGTATGTTTTTTCTAAATTGATTAAATTTTCGTCTTTTTTCTATAGATTTGAGAACTTTAATATATTTTTCTGGATTATTAATTAATATCATAAATTCATTTTTGTTAATTTTTTTGAAAAATTCGTTCCCAAGCAATCCCATATTATATTCTTCTTTAAAATGTTCTGAAAATACTTTTACAAATTCTGGTTTAACAGAATCATCTATTCTTAGAACAGAACTTACATAGCCGTTGTAGCGGTTGATTTCTTCTTGGACTTTAAATTCAAATTTTAAATCAGGGTATTCATCTAAAAACCTGTCAATTTCTTCATATTCATCGCATACACAATATACTTTTGTTTTACTTTTTACTGATGAATTCATATTGTCTTGACGATAGTATAAGTATGCTTTATCTGTTAGGATTACTCTTTCTGCTAAAGCAAATATTTTGAATGAAAATGCAAGATCTTGGTAACTAGCACCGGGAGTTTCTAAAAATCTTATATTATATTTGTTTAGAAATTCTTTTTTGTAAATCGCACTCCAAACTGATGGATTTATGCGTAAAAGACTTTTGTCTTGTTTGGAATTTGTTAATTTTAGCGTTTTAGCAGATGAAATTCTGTTGTTTTTTCTTGCAAATTTGTTTTTTGACCAATAATTGTACCAATCACTTTTTACAATATCTGCATCATATTCTTTTGCTAATTTATAAAGGTTTTCAAACATATTTTTATCAGCAAAGTCATCGGATTCAATTATTCCAATATATTCGCCTGTTGCAGCGTTAAGCCCCATGTTCATTGTATGTCCGTAACCAGAGTTAGATTTATTAATGACAATTATTCTTGTATCTTTTTTTGCATAATCATTTAATATTTCAAGTGAAGAATCTGTTGAACCATCATTAACGCAGATGATTTCAATGTCTTTTAATGTTTGATTTATTATGCTGTCTATACATTCTTTTAAGTATTTTTCGACATTGTATACTGGAACCACTATACTGATTTTTGTCATTATTATTGAATCTCCTCAAATAAATTTATAGCTCTTTCTATTGCTTTATCCATATCATAATATTTATAGTCGCCTAATCTGCCTAGAAAATATACATTATTAGGTGTTTCTTTTAGATATTTTTTATAGATTGAGATATTTTCATCATTTACAATTGGATAATATCTTTCATTTTTCCCGTTCTTAAATGGTTCAGAATATTCTTTTGCAATCACTGTTTTTTCAGACTTATCGTTAAGATAATATTTGTATTCATGGATTCTTGTAAAATCGTAATTACAAGGATAATTGACTACTGCATTTGATTGATAATATTCACAATTATGTGTTTCAAATTTAAAATTAACGCTTCTGTATGGTAATTCTCCATGTTTAAAGTTAAAAAATTCATCAATAGAACTTGTGCAAAATATTCGTTTATAACCATTAAATGATTTATTATATTCTGTATTTAGTTTTACTTTTATATTTGGGTGATCTAAAATATTTTCAACCATTTTTGTGTAGCCGTTAAGAGGTATCCCTTGGTATTTGTCTTGGAAATATCTTGAATCTTTACTTATATATACTGGAACTCTTGCTGTAACTGCACTGTCAATTTCGTTTGGATTTTTTCCCCATTGTTTTGCAGTATAATGAAGAAAAACTTTTTCATATACATAGTTAGATAGAAATTTTAAATCTTCATCTTTTTGTTCTTGGAATTTTAAAATAGGAACTTTTGTATTATATTTAAATTCTTTTAAAAGTTTTATTTCAAGTCTTTCAGCAAGACTTTTAGGAAAAACATCATATAAAGTGTTTATGTTAAATGGTATTGTTGTTTCAATTCCATCTATTATTGCAATAACTTTGTGCATATAGGTATTAAAATCAGTAAATTTTTTGACAAAATTCCATACTTTTTCATTATTAGTATGGAAAATATGTGATCCATATTTATGAATGCGGATACCATTTTCATCTATGTAATCATAAATATTTCCTGCAATATGAGCTTTCTTATCAATAATAAGAACTTCTTCATTATTTTCAGCTAATAATCTAGCAATTACAGCACCTGATATACCGCATCCTATCACTAAATTTAAATTTTTAATCATCATATACTCTCTTTAATCTATTTTAGTATAAAAAATTAAGACAATACATTCATCTTAAAGAATTATTAAGCTATTTAGGCTTTTTATAGACTTTTGCATAAAAAAACATACAAGTAATTATTCTTGTATGTTTTTTATGCAACACTATTAATGTAGTTTAATAATTCATTTTCCAATTATTTTCTTCTGCTAGCAGATCATAACATCCATCTCCGAAATTACTAGTAGTACAAGTATCTTCATTTCCTGTACCTGTAATTTCGCCATTACTGTTGATCATGAATATAAACATATCTCTTCCACCAATATTAGGTCCATCTTGTCCATTAACATCAATATTTACTTTAACGGAAGTACCACTTTTGGTCATACAAATTGCAGCAGAACTTGCTAAAACATATGAATTCCCTTCACAAGTAAATGCGCTTGCTGTGCCGTTGCTGTTGATATTGTAATAATTTTCATTTGCAAAACATTGATTTGTTTCGTCTTTTGAGCAAGTTTTAATTGTTTTAAGTCTATTAGTTACAAATGAATTTAAATTAGCATAACCTGAAGTTGAAGAAAATTTTGTTTTTCCTTCTTCTGTAATAAGCATATCTACAGCACTTTCTATATCATTCACTGTTTTTCTCAATTCAAGAGATAGTGCTTTTGTTTGATAATTGTTCAATAAAGTTGGAACTGTCAATGCAGAAATAACACCAATTATTGCCATAGCTACCAGAATTTCTGATAATGTAAATGCAAATTTTTTATTCATTATTAATCCTTTCTAATATTAGTAGTCCATTTGCCAATTATTGTTTAAAAGTTTTCCAAAACAGCCTTCACCTACTGTTGAAGATAGGCAAGATTTATTAAATAAATCATTTCTTGCAGTTTCAGCTGTTCCGTCTTTTATTTTAGCAGGGGTAATATCTTTTTCATCTATACTGAAATCATCATAAATATAAAAAGTGAACATGTCTCTCCCGCCAATATTAGGGCCTTCTTCTCCATTAACATCAACATGTATTTTAGCAGGATCACCATCATCTGCAGGAATTAAGCACATTGCAGAGCCATTTTTCAAAATTACGTTGTAGCCATCATTACAAGAAAAATCACTAGTTGAATCTCCTGCAATATTAGAATAAGATGGAGCAAAGCAAGGTTGTGCTGTTGTTCCACAATCTTTTAGAATTTCATAATATGGTTTGTAGTTGGCATCTCCAACAAAAAATTTCCCAGCAGTATTTGCAATTGTTCTTCCTTGTAAACTTAAGATAGATTGATAAAATGTTTTATTATAATTTTCTGTTTGCAAAATTGTTAAATTTTGACCAAGCTCCACATAAATTTTTTGTAACAAGGAAACCATAGATTTTTTCTGATAACTTGCCATAAGATTTGGCACAGTTAATGTAGCAATGATACCAATAATAGACATTGCTATTAATAATTCTGATAGTGAAAATCCAATAAACTTATTATTTTTCATAAACCCAATCAACTTTCTTATTTATATAATAATTATAACCTTTTTCCTATGTAATGTCAATTGTTAGACCTTTTAAACCTCTATAAATAGGCGTTGACCGACTATATTTTGTTTGCCATTATAATAACCTGCAAAATAGCCACCTCTTACAGGTTTATTTTTTGCATAATTGTTTAAATTATTGCCGTTATAGTTTACAAACGGGTTGTTGCTATATGGATTTGAAGAATTTTTTACCGGAACAGCAACTTGCGTAGTTTGAGGAATAAACATCTGTGATAATAAATTTACAATACCTGCCATACTTACAAATACCTCACTTCTTTTATAGGATTAATTATATTTTTATATTTGTCATAATTATAGCATAATTTTTATGAATTTCTTAATAATTTTTAATAATATCCTGTATTTGGTTTAGAATTTTTTGTAATATAATACGAGTATGGAAAAAAGAAAAAAAATATTAATTGTAGGTAATTCAGCAAAAGAATTTGCTTTAGTAAAAAAGTTTAACAGTTATGATTGTGATGTATTTGTTGCACCTGGTAATTCTGCAATAAAGGAAATTGCAGAATGTGTTGATATTAGGGAAGACAAAGTTCAAGAGTTATTAGAATTTGTGTTTGAAAATGCTGTTGATTTAACTATTGCAACTTCTGAAATAGCTATTAAAAATGATATTTCTGGCCTTTTTCAAGCAAATTCGCAATTAATATTTGCTCCTACTGCTCAGAGTTCAACATTTGCAATAAGTCGTTCTATAGGTAAGAAATTTTTATATAAATTGAGAATTCCAACGCCTCGATTTGCTATTTTTGATAAATTACAAATGGCTGTAGATTATCTAAAAAATGCACCTATGCCTCAAGTTATAAGAACAGATGAAACATCTATGTCTGCAGATAGGTTAGTTTGTACATCATTTATTAATTCAAAGACTTTTGTAGAGGATTTATTTTGTAGAGATGAAAAAAAAGTTGTATTAGAAGATTATGTATATGGTCATGAATTTACTTTTTATATTGTAACTGACGGTTATAGTGCATTACCTATTGCAACTGTTGCTAATTATAAGTTTATGGAAAATGGTGATGCTGGAATTTTGACATCTGGAATTGGTGCTTATACACCTGATTATAAAGTATCGAAAGATGTTGAATTAAATATAATGCAAAATGTTGTATCTAGAGTGCTAGATTCTTTGCAAAAGAAAGAAACTCCTTATCTTGGAATTTTAGGAATTGATTGTGTCCTGACTGATGATAATCAATATGTTGTATTAGATTTTAAACCATTTTTGTCAGATCATGATGCCGAAGCTGTTTTAAATCTTATTGATGAAAATTTATTAACACTGTTTGAGGCTTGTGCGGTTGGTTCTTTTGCTGATGATTATGAAAAAATAAAAGTATCTGATAATTCTTCCGTTGCTTGTGTGATTTCTGCAAGAAATGAAGGTAAAATAATTAATGGATTAGATTTAGTTGAATCAGATATTTCTCATTTTGGAAATGTAAAAAATAAATATTTAGAATATGAGACAGTTAAAGGTAAATCTTTAGTTGTTACAAAAACTGCTAAAACTTTATCAAGAGCTCGTAAATTCTTATATGAAGATGTTGAGTTAATTAATTTTGATGGTAAAAAATACCGTACTGATATTTGTGAGCAGGTTGAAAATTTTTAAAACTTCATTATATATGAAGATATGAAGAACTATTATTCAATTCTTGGAGTTACACCTGACAGTTCTGATGCCGAAATTAAATCTGCTTACAGACGTTTGGCAAGGAAATTTCATCCTGATGTAAATCCATACGGTACAGCTCAATTTAAAGATATAACAGAAGCATATGAGGTTTTATCAGATGCTAAAAAAAGAATGCAATATGATACAATAAACGGATTTTTTAAATCAGCTCCAAAACAAGAAAAACAACATACATCTTCAGACAAAGCTCAAAGTGAGTATAAGAAGAATAATTTTTCACAAAATCATACAGAGTCTAAAATGTCTAAAGATGAATTTTCTAAAAAAATAAATGATATATTTGAAGAGTTTTCTAAACCTAAACCCAAAAAGGAACGAGTATATCCAAAGCGTGGAGAAGATTTATTTGAAGATATTTCAATAACGATTAAGGAGGCTATAAATGGTGCTGAACGTATAATTAATGTTATGCATTCTTCTGAATGTCCAAATTGTAAAGGTCGAAAGTTTATTAATGGTTCTTTATGTCATGTTTGTAAAGGTACTGGTGAAAAAATTGAGCATAAAAAAATTACTGTAAAAATCCCTAAAAATGTGAAAAATGCTACTAAATTAAGAATTCCTCAAGAAGGTAAATGCGGACAAAATGGAGGAAGAAACGGTGATTTATATTTAAAAATTAAAATTGAACCTAATAATAGAATAACATTTGATGGTAATAATGTTATTTATAATGTTCCGATTGCTCCTTTTGAGGCTGTTTTAGGTGGAAATATATCAATACCTGTATTTGAAGGTTCTGTTAATTTAAAAATTCCTCCAAAGACCCATTCTGGGCAAAAATTTCGACTTTCTGGTCAGGGTCTTAATCAAAATGGAAAAATAGGCGACATGATAGTTATTGTGCATATTGAAATTTCTTGTTCTTTGTCAGATGATGAAATTAGGCTTTATGAAAAGCTTAAAAAATTGTCATCACAAAATATTCGAGAGAATTTATTAAATGAATAATGTAAGAATAAAAGAAATTTTTGAATCAATTCAAGGTGAAGGGCCTTATGTCGGTTATAAGCAGTTATTTGTCAGATTTTGTAATTGTAATTTAAAATGTAATTATTGCGATACAGAGTTTTCTTCTGAAAGTGATTATAAGGAATATAATCATTGTGAATTAGCTGAGGTTGTAAACTCATATAAATCTGTTCATTCTGTTTCATTAACCGGAGGAGAACCTCTTTTGGCTGCAGATTTCTTGAAGGATTTTTTGCCTTTAGTAAATAAGAAAATTTATTTAGAGACAAACGCTACTTTGGCTGATAACTTGTTAATAGTAAAGCCTTTTATTGATATTGTATCAGCTGATATTAAGTTAGAGAGTGCTACTGGGATTAAAGATTCTTATAGATTTCATGACAAATTTTTTGAAAACTGTAAAGGAATTGAAACTTTTGCTAAGATTGTTTTTAATAAAAAGATTACAGATGAAGAAATTCAAAATAGCTGTAATTTAGCAAAAAAATATGATATTGAACTTGTTTTGCAACCTGAAATGGTACAAGATAAAATGTCTATATCTTCTGAGTTTGCTGGGGTAATTCTTGATAAATTCTTAGATAGATATGCAAAAGTGAGATTAATACCACAAGTTCATAAATTCTTAGATGTCAGATAGGCTTTTTTATAGTATAGTATTATTAAGAAGAAGTATTAGTAAAGAGGTTTGGTATGTCTGTAAAAAGAGTTTTACAATATGGAGAAAAAAGTTTAAGAGAACCTTCAAAAGAAGTTCATAAAGTATCTAAAAAAATCCAAGAGCTTGTTCAAGACTTATTAGATACAATGTATGCAAAAAATGGTGTAGGTATGGCAGCTCCTCAAATAGGGGTTAATTATAGAGTTTTTGTTATTGATGTCTCAAAAAATGATGAACCGTTGAATCCAATTGTATTTATTAATCCTAAAATTATTAAAAAATCTGGAGCTATAGTTGCGCAAGAAGGTTGTATAAGTTTTCCAGAAGCATATACAGATGTTAAACGTTATGATTATGTTATGGTGAAAGCTCTTGACAGGCATGGACGTCCATTTGTTATGGAAGCAAAAGATGGTTGTCTCCTTGCTCGTGCTATTCAGCATGAAAATGATCATTTGGATGGTATTTTATTTATTGACCATTGTGTAAATCGTTTTGAAACAGATGATATTTTAGCAAAACATAATTTGCCTCCAGTTGATGCTGATAAATTGATAAGTGAACCTGAAATTGATAAGGAATTGGAAAATAAGAAAAATGATTAATATAGTTTTTTTCGGTACGCCTGCTATCGCGTTAAAATCTCTAGAATATCTTTATAATTCAGATAAAATTAATGTTTTAGCTGTTGTAACTCAACCTGACAAACCTGCAGGAAGAGGGCATAAATTATCAATGTCGCCGATAAAACAATTTGCTTTAGAAAAAAACTTACCTGTATTTCAGCCTAAATCAATTAGAAAAGAACCAGATATTCAAAATGAGTTAATAAAATTAAATCCTGATTTTTTTGTAACATTTGCATTTGGACAGATTTTATCACAAGAAGTTTTGGATATTCCCAAATACGAAACAATAAATCTTCATGCATCTTTGCTTCCAAAATATAGAGGGGCAAATCCGATCCAAAGAGCAATAATTAACGGTGATAAAGAAACCGGTATTTGCACTATGATTACTGAATTGGGACTTGATTGTGGCGATGTATGTTTAAGAGAAGTAATACAAATTCCTGATAATATGACTTGTGTTGATTTATTTGAACAAATAAGCGAAAAATCTCCAGAGCTTATTGAAAAAACTTTAATAGGCTTAGTAGATAAGTCTATTGAACCTCAAAAACAATCTGAAGTTGGTGTTTGTATGGCAAATAAATTGACTAAGGAAGAAACTCTTATAGATTGGACTAAGTCAGCTCAAGAAATTCATAATTTAGTTAGAGGTATTTATAAGTTTCCGTCTGCATATTTTATCCATAATGATAAAATTATAAAGGTTCTTGAAACTCAAGTTGTAAAAGAATCTGGAGCTTGTGGCGAATTTGTTAAAATATCAAAAGATGGTATTTTAATGGGTTGTGGGAAAGATTGTCTTTTGCTCCTAAAAGTTAAACC
>CALVEU010000019.1 GCA_944326635.1 Candidatus Gastranaerophilales bacterium
TATCAATATTTACGTTCATTTTTTTAGGGTCTGCAAATTTTTTTTTCTTATTTTTATTTAATAATTTTTTATAATCACTTCCCATAATGTTATTATATTACAAAATTTTAAAAACTGCTTGAAATTTTTATACCTTTGTTTTACGATACTTTTACGTGCGTCGATGTATTTGTGGAGCATCGATTAAAGGAATTTATTTAGTAAGTACGAAATATAAGCATATAAAGGAAATTGAAATGAACCCTATTATTGATGAATTGGAAAAATCTTATTTAAAAGAAAATCTTCCTGAAACAAATCCTGGCGATACTGTAAAAGTTTTCGTTAGAATTGTAGAAGGTAACAAAGAAAGAATTCAGGCTTTCGAAGGAACAGTTATTAAAACTCACGGTTCTGGAGTAAACAAAACTATTACCGTAAGAAAAGTATTCCAAGGTGTTGGTGTAGAACGTGTATTCTTACTAAACTCTCCAAGAATTGACAAAATTACAGTTCTTAGAAAAGGTGATGTAAGACGTTCTAAACTATACTACTTAAGAGAACGTTCTGGTAAAGCAACTCGTATCAAGGAAAAAATTGAAAAAAGATAAGCTTCATATACATTGGTATCCGGGACATATTGCGAAAGCTGAAAAAAAACTAAAAGAACAGCTCTCCCTAGTTGATGCCGTAATAGAAGTTATTGATGCGAGACTGCCTTATTCAAGCAGTTATGATAATATTACGAGGCTTTTAGGTGAAAAGCCTCGTTTAATTTTGCTAAATAAATCAGATTTAACAAATCAAGAAGAGCTTAAAAAGTTTATTAAAGATTTAGAGAATAAAACAGGTTATCCTGTTTTGAAATCAGATGCAAAAAGTTCTAAGGATTTCAATTTTATTGTGAAAAAAGCTGTAGAATTATCAGAACCAAGAATTCAAGCTTTAATGAAAAAAGGCTTATTAAGAAGACCTGCTAGGGTCATGGTAGTGGGCATGCCTAATGTCGGAAAATCCAGTATTATAAATAAATTAACCAAATCATCAAAGACAAAAATCGGTGCAAAAGCAGGAGTTACAAGACAACAGCAGTGGGTGAGAATTAATCCTCAGTTGGATTTATTAGATACTCCTGGTATTATCCCAATGAAGCAGGAGGACCAAATAAGAGCTAAAAAATTAGCTTTCGTAAATGCTGTATCTGAAAATGCTTACTCAAATGAAATTGTTGCTAAAGAATTATTAGCATTGTTAGCAGAGAAATATTCTGATATTGTAAAAGATTTTTATAAAGTAGATAATCTTTCTCTAGATGATATTGCAAAATCACGAAATTGGATTATTTCTGGTGGAAATCCAGATATTGAAAGGACTGCAGTTTATCTTTTGAGAGATTTTAGAGAAGGGAAGATTGGAAAGTTTATTCTTGATGATTTTGAAGGATAATTATGGCAAAAAAAATAAAGACAAATTTGACAGCTGATTCAAGAATTGTAAAACTTTTTTCATTCGATATAGAGCAACAACGTATCGTGATAGGTACTGATGAAGCCGGCAGAGGCTGTGGTGCCGGTGGGGTATTTGCAAGTGCGGTATGTTTTAATAATCGTTCTCAAGAGCTTATGGAAGAATTAGCAGAGTTGAATGACAGTAAGAAATTATCTGCTAAAAAGCGAGAAGCTCTATTTGATATTATTAAGGAAAAAACTGTTAATTCTACTATTTGTATTGAAGTTGAGGAAATTGAACGTATAAATATATTAAATGCTTCTTTAAAGGCAATGCGTATGGCATGTACAGATGTAATAAACCAACTTTATCCAATAAAAGATGATAGTGAAAGTCCAGATAAGAATGAACTAATTATATTAGTTGATGGTAATAAAAAAATTAATAATTTTGATTATTCTCAAAAATATATTATAAAAGGAGATGCAACTTCAGCATCAATTGCAGCTGCAAGTATATTAGCTAAAGTAAGTCGTGATAGATATATGTTAAAACTTGACGAAGAATTTCCTCAATACAAATGGAAAGACAATGCTGGTTATTTAACTAAGGAGCACATGACTTTGATAGATAAATACGGCCTATGTAAATATCATAGACCGTCATATCTTGAAAAACATTTTGCTAAACAAGAACAATTGTCATTGTTTTAATTAAAGTCTATAAGGGTAATCTGATTTGAATTGCCAGTTATCGAATTCTAAAAGCCCTGCGCAGTATGCAGGATTTGATTCGCAGTCTAATTTTCTAGCATTTCTTGTTTTTGATTGTTTTTTTGCATATGTTTGGAATGATTGTTTCGAATTTGCGAAACTATTATTTCCCTCTGGGCAGATAAGAAACCTATATCTATCTCTACCTGCCACATTTGGTATTTTATCTCCATTGTAATCAAATATGAAATCTATACATGAGCCATTTCTCATAAGAAAAGAACTTCCATCATTTAATAAAACTTTAAATAAATTCGTATCTTTATCTTTAGTTGTCCCGACATATTTAAAATATTTTTTTAGATAATTATTGAAATAAATTTCAGTATTCTGTGCATCTGCATCATCATATATTCCTGTATCAGGGTTTATATCTATGTTGTCAACTTTAGACCATTCTTTGGCTGATCCGTTATCATTTTCAGAAAGAAGAATTGCTTGAGACATTGCACTATAAAATTTTTTAATTCGAGCACTAGCTTCCGATTTTTTTGTATTTTGAATTAATGCTGGCATTGTCAATGCAGCAACAACTCCGATAATTCCAAGAGTGATTAAAACTTCTGCTAATGTAAAACCCTTTAACCCCTTATCCCAAGCGACCTTTTCGGGGGGGGGGCAACCCTTAACGCTTTGAAATTCATGATTTCAGCCTCCTTTTATGTTTATTATTTCAGATTTTATATTCTTTGTCAATCTTAAATATCAAAAAGTTTATGAAGTCTTATTTGAATATCTTCTTCGTCCAAGTCTTGTGTAATTTTATTTAAGTCGATTGACATTTGATAATAATTTGCTGCATCATTTATAAATCCCATTGCTTGAGATGCTCTTGCAGCATTGAAGTATGCAAGAGTATAACTTGGATTTAATTCAATTGCTGTTTCGAAGTATTCAAGAGCTTCTTCGGCATCACCAAGACCATCTAGGTAAAGAATTCCTAAATTGTTTTGTGCATATTCATTATCTGGGTTTAAATCAATTGCTTTGTGGAAAGCAACTAGTGCTTCTTCTAGGTAATCTTTTTCCCAAAGAGCAATTCCTGCTTTTGAATAAGCTCTGTAATCTTCAGGATTTAATGTAATCGCATCACAGTAAGCTCTGATTGCATTATCAAGATCATAAGCAGCCATATGCACATCTCCTAATGATATTAATAAATTATAATTATTAGGATCAAGGATTATGCCTGCTTGATATGTTGATACCGCTGCATCAATATTTCCTTTAGCTTCTGCATAAATAGATCCCAGAGCTTCACAAACTATTGATGTCCATTCGTTATCTGGATTAATTGCAATTGCTTTTTGATAGTGTTCAATAGCATCATCATATAATTCAGCTTTTGAATAAGCATATGCAAGTGAATTATTATAAAATGGGTTTTCAGGATCTTTTTCAAGTGCAAGTTTAAATGCACTTATTGAATTTATTTTATCTTCTTTTTTTAGATATAGATGACCTAATTCGTAGTAAATTTGGGGAGTATCTATATCAAATTCTAATAATTTTTCATAGCAGTCAATAGTTTCATCTGTGTTTTCAGGAAAATAAGTTTGTAGGACTGTAGCTAATTTTACTAGAACTTCTCTATTTAATGGGTTTGCTTCTAAAACTTTTCTGTAGCAGTCAACTGTCAAATCCATTTCTTTATTTTTTAAGGCTAAATCTCCCATTTTATTGTAGAAAATTTCTCCATGATTTGTTGCTGTAATTGCTTGGCGGTATAAATTTTCTGCTGATGGGTAGAGTTTAAATTTTTCTAAGAATTTCCCAACTGTATTGTATGTGAATACAGAGAAATCATCAGACATGTTTTTATAAAACATTTTCATTGATGGTCTATCCCATGCAAGCATAAGACTTCCTGACAAGAAATAATATACAAAGCTGATATAATCTTTTACGCCGCCATTTTGGGAATTTATTTTTTGCAAAATGGATTGAGATAATATAAGTCTTGGTCTGCCAGATTTTAATTTTCCCATTTTAATAGCTGATTTGAATTCTTGTTCAGCAGATTTAAAATCTTGAGCTAATTTCATAAAAAATCCGGTATATAAGTGCGCATTGATGTTTTGAGGAGCCAGAGAAACTGCTGTTTTGCATTGCTCAATAGCTGTATCAAGACTAATTTGACCTTGTTCCCACATTAAAGTCGCAAGTCTGTAATAAGCTTCAGGCATTGAAGGATCGTATTTAACAGCATCAATATAAAATTCGATAGCTTCTTCTAAATCGCTGTTTTGTTGGCGAATAAGATATCTTTCATGTGCTATTCGGGCTTTTTCAAGTGATTCTCTTGCTTTATCTGTATTTGCCGCTACTATCGGCTGTAGTAAAATCTGTTCTGACATCAATGAGCTCCAATAAGATGTGTATATTCTATGTGTATATTCTTATCTCGATATAAATAATATTAATCTTTACTAAATTAAATTAATATCATCCATATGGAGTAGATAGTAGGTTAATCTATTTTAATTTTTAGCCTTAATTTGTTTTATTTGTACTATAATATTTGGTATAGCCGATTAGGAATATGGAATATGAATTATCTTAATAATAAATATGATGTAATAGTTGTAGGTGCAGGACATGCCGGTTGTGAAGCAGCAATTTCTTGTGCAAGATTAGGAGCAAAAGTTTTACTAGCGACATTAAATGTTGATCATATCGCATTAATGCCTTGTAATCCGGCGATTGGAGGTCCAGCTAAATCAACTTTAGTTAGGGAAATTGATGCATTAGGTGGTGTAATGGGTGAAGTTGCTGATGCTACTTATATTCAAATGAAAATGCTTAATTCTTCAAAAGGACCTGCAGTTCGAGCTTTGCGTGCTCAGTCTGACAAAAAACAGTATATGGATTACATGCGAAATATTATTGAGAATAATGAAAATATTTATCTTCGTCAGGCTTGTATTACAGATTTATTAGTTGAAAACGGTGAAGTTGTCGGTGCAATTGATGAATTTGGAATTGAATATTCTGCCAGAGCTGTCGTGTTAACTACTGGAACTTCTTTAAACGGTAGAATTTTTGTTGGACTTAGATCTTATAGCGCTGGGCGATTGGGTGAAAAAGCTGCTTATGGATTATCTGAATCTTTAGTAAAACATGGAATTGAAATTAAAAAGTTAAAGACAGGAACTCCTCCTCGTGTTGATAAAAGAACAATTGATTATTCTAAAATGAGTATTCAGCCCGGAGATGAACAGTTACATTTTTATTCATTTAAACCAAATAGACCTGTAAGACCTCAATATCCTTGCTATTTGACAAGAACTAATGAAGAAACTCATGCTATTATTAAAGCTAATCTGGATAAATCTCCAATGTTCCAAGGCTTAATCCAAGGAGTTGGACCTCGTTATTGTCCGTCAATAGAAGATAAAGTTGTAAGATTTAGTGAAAATCCTTCTCATCATATTTTTATTGAGCCTGAAGGTTTAGGAACTTATGAAGTTTATATTCAAGGTTTTTCAAGCAGTCTTCCTGCAGATGTTCAGGTAAAAATGTTAAGAACTCTTCCAGGGTTAGAAAATGCTCATGTTATTAAACCTGCTTATGCTGTAGAATATGATTATGTGCCAGCTGTGCAGACAACTCATTCTTTAATGTCTAAAAAGATCAAAGGTTTGTTCTTTGGAGGTCAAATCAATGGAACAAGCGGTTATGAAGAAGCTGCTGCTCAAGGACTTATTGCCGGAATTAACGCATTTAATTATTTGAATAATAAAGAAATGCTTGAATTATCAAGAAGTTCTTCTTATATTGGAACTTTAATTGATGATTTGGTCACAAAAGATATTCAAGACCCATATAGAATGCTTACTTCTCGTTCTGAATACAGACTTTTATTACGACAGGATAATGCCGATGCAAGGTTAACTCCTATAGGTAAAAAATATGGATTAATTGATGATGCTCAATATAAAGTCTTTACAGATAAACAAAAAGCGATTGAAATGGAATTATCAAGAATTAAAGATGCTAAAATTTCAGCAACAGAAGAGGTAAATTCAATTTTAGCAAAATATGGCGAGCATATGGATAGAGGTATGAAGATTTCAGAACTTCTAAAACGTCCGAATATTGATTACAATGTAATAAAAGAAATTGATTCAGCTACAAATGATTTAAATATATCTTATGATGTTGCAGAACAGGTTGAAATCCTTGTAAAATATGATGGATATTTAAAACGTCAAGAATTTCAAGTTGAGCAGGCTTCTAAATTAGATAAATTTAAAATCCCGGAAGATATTGATTATTCTTCAATTGATCATATATCTTCTGAAACAAAGGATAAATTATCTAAAATTAGACCTAAAACATTAGCTCAGGCTTCTCGTATCGGAGGGGTAAAACCTGCAGATATTTCAATTTTGATGGTAATGCTTGAAAGACATCAGTTTTCAAGACTGTAATTAGGCCATGTAATTGATTTCATAGTTTTTCTTTTCATAAGCAATTCGATTGTTTTTTAGAACTGATTCGAATGCTTTGTCTTTGTAATCTTTTACATTAAAATCAACTTTTCCATATACTCCAGAATTTTTGACTTTATAAAAAGTCATATTAGCATTATTTAGCCAAAAATTATTCATTAGTGCTCCTAGCATAAATATTTGAGTTTTAGATGTTGCAGATCCTGTATCTACAGTATATGTACTTTTAAAAGTTGGGGAATAAATTTTATTGATTTGCATATTTAATATAATACCTGTCAAAAATTTTTTTGCTACTTATTAGTATATATAAATATATTTATATATTTTCTGATTTAAAATAATAGTATTAAATAAAAGTAATATAAAGTTACATTTGTTGATAGTTGCTTAATATTATTTTTTACTTGTGGTAATATGGTTTGAGAGTTTACAAAGATTTTTTGTAATTCAAGGAGTATATGATAATTTACAGTTATAAATTTTTTAACGACATGAAGAGGATGTGTAATGAAAATAATAGTACAAGCTGGTGGAAAGGGAACTCGTTTAGAGTATTTAACAACAAATAGACCAAAGTGTTTGGTGCCAATTAATAACAGACCTATGATTTTTCATTTGTTTAATAAATATCCGAAAAGCGAGTTTATTATTATTGGAGATTATAAGTTTGATGTATTAAAAAGGTATTTGCAAGTTTTCGCAAAAGATATTGATTATAAATTATTAAAAGCTTCAGGAACAGGTAATATTTGTGGTATAAAAGAAGCCTTAAAATATGTAAATGAGGATGAAAAATTCCTTTTAATTTGGTCAGATTTAATTTTATCAGATAATTTTAAGCCTGAAACTTTAGCTGATGGAAATTATGTAGGGATATTAAAAGGCTCATTATGTTCTTGGAGTTTTCAAAATGGTAAGTTAGATAAGGTTGCTTCTGATCAATATGGTGTTGCTGGTTGTTTCCTTTTTGAAAATAAAAAAAGATTTGCCGATATTCCAGAAACAGGTTCTTTTACTACTTGGTTAAAAGAAAGCGGTATGAACTTGTTACCTATGCCTATGGTAGGATGTCCTGAAGTCGGAACTTTAGAAGCGATTGCTAAATTTAAAGATACAGAAAATAGATGCAGACCTTACAATAAAATGGAATTTACAGATAATAAAGTGATAAAAACAGGTCTTACAGAAGAAGGTAAAAAGTTAATAGATCGCGAGATTGTTTGGTATAAAAAGATGGTTGAATATGGATTCTTATCTATCCCAAAAATATATTCTTTTGAGCCTCTTACTATGGAAAAAATTAATGGAACAAATATTTTTCAAGCAGAACTTTCACAAGACCAAAAAGCTAAAATTACAGATAATTTAATAAATTCTGTTAATAAAATGCATAGTTATGAACAAAAGCCTGCAGATAAAGAAGATTTATTAAAAGAGTATTATACAAAAACTATTGATCGATTAAATAGTATAAAAGAAACAATACCATTGGCTAATGATAAATATATAAATATAAATGGTAAAAAATGTAAGAATCCAATAATTTTTAAAGATGATTTCAAAAAATCAGTTGAAGAAAAACTTATGGATACTGTATTTTGTCCAATTCATGGGGATTGTACTTTAACAAATACAATGGTTGATAATAATAACAATATATACTTTATAGATGCAAGAGGTTATTTTGGTAAACAAGAAGTCCTTGGTGATATCAGATATGATTGGGCAAAATTATATTATTCAATGAGTGGTAATTTTGATAGATTTAATGTAAAAGACTTTTCATTAAAAATAGATGAAGAATCAGAAGCTGTTAATTATGAAATTTCTTCTAATGGCTGGGAAACAATGACTGATAAAGTTTTGAACAATATGCAAAATTGTAAAATAGATGATATTAAATTTATTCATGCAATTATTTGGCTATCTTTGGCAAGTCATTGTTGGGAAGATTATGATTCTATGTGTTTAGCTTTTTATAATGGAACTTATTTAATAAGTGAGTATATTTAGTTTTTACAAAAAAGGAAAATTATGTTATTAGAAAAAACACAGTTAAAAATATCTAAATTAGATCACACTTGGATTTTAGACTTTGATGGTACACTTGTTGTGCATAATGGGTATAAAACTGGAGAAGATGAATTTTTGCCGGGAGCAAAGGCGTTTTTACAGGCTATTCCTAAAGATGATTTTGTTCTCATTATTACAGCAAGAGAAAAAGAAGCAAGGGAAAAAACTGAAAAGTTTTTAGCAAAACATAATATTAGATATAATGAAATATTATTTGGTATGCCTATGGGTGAAAGAATTTTAATAAATGATAATAAACCATCAGGTTTACAATGTGCTTATGCTCTAACCCCAAGTAGAAATCAGGGATTAGAAAATTTGGAAATTATTTTGGATGAAAATTTGTAAGGAGAATTTTTAATGCTTGTAATAAAAACAATTGTTCATGAAACAATATGGGGTGGAGAAAGATTGACACCTTATTCAAATACTGATTCAAAAAAAATTGGTCATTTATATTCCCTGATTTCTAATAAAGAGTTAGAAAGTGAGATTTTGAACGGGAAATATAAAGGTCAGTTATTTAGAAAATATTTTGATGAAAATAAATCAAAATTTGGTTTGGAAAAATATACAGAATTACCTTTCTTGTTAGCATTAGTAGATGCTACAGATGATTTAAGTTTACAGGTTCATCCAAATGATGAAATGGCCAGGAAATTAGAGAATACTGATTTTGGTAAAAATGAATCTTGGTATTTTCTTGAAGTCCCTAAAAATGGTAAAATTTTTGATGGTTGCAAAGCTAAAACTTCTGTTGAATTAAGAGAAAAAGTTGCAGAAGGAAAATATGATGACGTAATTGATTATTTGGCTGTAAATCAAGGTGATTATGTTTATATTAAAGCTGGGACTATGCATGCAATGGCTGCAGGTAGTTTAGTTTTTGAAATTGAAGAAAACTGCAATGCAACTTATAGAGTTTATGACTTTGATAGAATTGATAAAAATGGAAATAAACGACCTTTACAGACTGAAAATGCATTAAATTCAATTATTGTTGAGAATAAATCAAAAGCTGAGAGATATGAATTAGGCAAAGAAAAACATGAACGTTTATATTCAACAAAATTGATGTGTAATGTAACAAGTTATAAAAATATGACTCCGACTATCGAATGTCTAACATTTTTAAATGGTAAAAATATTTTAGATGGTTGTAATATTCAAAAAGGTGTAACGGTAGTTTTAGAACCGGGAGAGGAAATAAATATAAATTCATCAGATTTTATTGTTTCAAGAGCATTGATGCAGGAGGAAATGTAAATGAGTATTGAATTATCAGCATCTATGATGTGTGCAGATTTTTCTTGTTTGAGAGATGAAGTTCAAAATCTAGAAAAGGCTGGTATTGATATTTTCCATATAGATATTATGGATGGAAGTTTTGTCGATAATTTTGGTATGGGATATCAAGATATGGCTTATATTAAAAAGAGTTCTGCAAAACAAGTAGAAGCTCATTTAATGGTTTCAAAGCCATATAATTACTTGGATATCTTGTTTAATCTAGGAATTGATATAATTTATATTCATCCTGAGGTAGATCCCGATCCTGCTACAACTATTGAAAAAATTCATCAACATGGTGCAATTGCTGGAATTGCAATAAATCCAGGAACTTCAATTGCAACAGTTGAAGAACTTTTGAATACTGTTGATAGAGTGCTTGTTTTAGGAGTTAATCCAGGACATGCTGGTAGAAAATATCAACCATATGTTGATAAGAAAATTGAAAAACTTTTAGACTTGAAAAAAGACTATAATTTTGATATTTATATAGATGGTGCTGTGACCAGGGATAGAATTGAGCAATGGCGTTATAAAGGTGTAAAAGGTTTTATACTTGGGACTGCTACTTTATTTAAAAGAACTGATTCCTATTCAAGTGTCATAAAAGCAATACAGGAGAATGAAACTCGTTTGATTTCTACAAAATAAATTAGGGATAATCAAAGGATTGCAAATGGATATAGGAAAATTATTATATACTAAGATAAAATCTCCAATTTGTCGAGAAACCTCATATTTTGGTAACTTAATTATTATAATTAAGGATTATCAAAATTTTATAAAAACAGTTAAAGTTTTTAATAAAGATTTTTTGAGAATTAAGACGGATGGAGAGTTTACTGAATTTATATTCTTTTCAAATTTAAAATTCAAATATAAAAGGAATATTCCTGTCTTGAATAAAATTTTGAAAAAGTTACCATCAGGAATTGATGATGTTTATATTTGTAAGCATCATATAGGTGAAATTTATATTTTTTGTCAACTTTTAGAGGAATATATAAAAGTAAATAAATCTAAAAATCCATTATTGATAATTCCTGAAAAAAGGTATATATCTTTGTATAATATGTTTTGCCCAAATATAAATAAACTTTTTGTTAACGTTAATTCAATGAAACTGGATAGACAAATATGTAATGATGTTACATATTATAAAGGACATCGTTTTTTTATCCCTATTCCAGATAGATTTACTCATTTGCGAAGTTTAATATTTGAAAATGATTCTCGGATTCATTTTTATGACTATATAAAAAATAAATTGAATATAAAATCTGATATTGATTCATTTCGACCTGCTTTTATTTCTGATAAGACAAAGGAAAAAGTGCATAGACATGCAGAAGAAATTGGCTTAAATTTAGATAAATTTGTTATTTTTATCCCAGAAGCAGTAACAGCTACAGAGTTGAGTGAGACTTTCTGGATAAAATTAGGAAATTATTTTGCATCTCAAGGATATCAAATTTATGTAAATACAAGCGCAAAAAAATCTGCTTCTCCTAAAGAAAATTTGAGTGAATATTCAAATTGGGAGGAAAAAATTCCAAATGCTATTTTGGATTTTACTTCTTTTGATGAAATTTATTATTTAGCAGAGTTGTCAAAATGTGTGATAGCTTTAGTTAACGGGTTAGTAGTAAATTTCGCTCAGATAAATGTCCCAAGGTATTTTATATATTCAAATCAAACAAAAACTATTGGAGATCGAATGGATGCTGATTTAATGTTGAATGCATATAGATTAGATTATTTACCTGGATGTAATAAAAATAATTTATATGAAATAAATTTAAATGAAAAATGTGAAAAAGATATAATTCAATATATAGAATCGACTTTCAAGGAGTTGCCGTAAATGGAAATACTAAAAAAAGTAAAATTTGGAAATGATAAAGAATTTAGTATATGTGACCTTCCTATTTTTCATTCATATACAAATTTTACAGATGGTATTTTTACTAAAGACTATTGTATATTTCCTAATAAATGTTTAAAAGAAAAACTATATGATACACTTGTAAATAATTTAGGTTCAACTTGTGACTATATTTTTGTACCATCTCCTGGTCTAGGTGATGTCTATTTCTTTGCATCTTATATTTCTCAATTTAAGAAAAATAATCCTGGAACAATTGGTGTTCTATTGAGAGAAAATCGATGTGTTAATTTGTTGAAACATTTTCCGGACATAGATGAAGTGTATGTTAGTCATGATTATTTTATCCGTTGCTTTAATTCAGATTCTTCAACTCCTAAAATAAAGAAACATGCTGTTACAAAAATTCAATTTCCCTATAACTCAGATATTTATGCCCCAAAATGTTTTGGAATGCATTATGCATATTTATTAGGATTGAAAAAGAATACAGTAATACAAGTGAAGGAATTAGATAATAAGTATATTGATTTAGCAAAAAATGAATATAGTAAAAATTTTTTAGATTATTCAAAAACTATTATTATTGCACCTTATTCAAGATATTTTAATTCTCAAATTTGTCCAGTTGAATTTTGGAAACAAATTGCAGATAGATTAATTTCAAATGGGTATAATGTTGTATTTAATACAATGGATAAAAATTATTCTGATTATAAATGTATTTTTCCACAAGAAATTATGGTTCTTATTGGAATGATTAAGCTTTGTAAAACATTTATAAGTATGAGAGCCGGTATAAATGATGTTTTAGGCGGCTTTGGTGTAAAACATCAAATTATTTTCTATCCAACAAATTTCAGCTTAACTCAAGAAGCTTGTTTTGATAAATTTCGTTTATTGCAAGATAAATTGACTAAAAATAAATTTGGTATAGAAAAAGAAAAATTTTTATTAGATTTTTATTCTATAAAATCAAATTTTAACATAAATTGTAAAGAAATAGTTTTACCCGAAAATAAATATGAATTAATAAATGAAATTGTTAATAATATAATAAAGGAAGGTTAATAAATGTTTTTGGATGATATAAAACAAAAAATCAATGAGCATAATTTAATATCATTTGATATATTCGATACTTTGTTATTAAGACCGTATGTTACCCCTGAAAATTTGTGGGATCATCTTGGGGATATTTATAATGTTGCAAATTTTAGAAATATAAGATGGTGGGCTTTTTTAGATGCAAGAGAAAAATATTGTAAAGAAGGTATTGATGAAGTAACTATTGATCAAATTTATGAATTTATTCCTGAGGAATATAAATTTTTACAAGAAAAAGAAATGGATTTAGAATTCAAGGTTTTACAGCAAAATTATGAAATGAAGCAAGTTGTTGATTTTGCGATTGCTTCAGGGAAGAAGGTTATTGCTGTTTCTGATATGTATTTGCCAAAATATTTTTTAAGAAAACTTTTAGATAAAAATGGCTATTCAGAAATTTCTCAAATTTATGTTTCATCGGAAATCAAATTACTAAAAGGCAGAGGTGAATTATATAATTATGTATTAAATGAAGAAAAAATATCTGCTTCAAAAGTTTTACATATTGGGGATAATTTTCATTCAGATGTTGAAATGGCTAAGAAAAATGGAATTGATGCTGTTTATTATCCAAAAATTATTGATAAATATTTTGAAAATAATTTTAGAGCAAAAGATTATTATGAAAAAAATAAAATTTCATTAGAAACTTCAATAATGATAGGTCTTTTTGCATTATTTTTGCATAATAATAATTTATTGACTCCAACAGAATTAGATTCTGAAAAATATTGGTATAAGATTGGTGTTGAATATGCAGCACCTTTAGCATTTGGCTTTTCTCAATGGTTAGATAAAAAATTTAAAGAGGATAATATTGAAGAAGCTCTTTTTGTAGCCAGAGATGGATATATTTTACAAAAAGTCTTTGAAATAGTTAATCCTCATTTTAAAACACATTATATTTATGCTCCGAGAATGTTGTCTTTAGCAGGATCTTTGGATTTAGATAAAAAATTTGAATATAGTGATTTTGAAAGTATCAGTGGGATTAAGGCTCTCAAAAATTATTTTGAAAATAAATATGAAAATATTAATGATGAAAATTCTGATAATGAGCCAGATTTAAGTTCAAGAAGAAGTGCTTATAAATATTTTATGGAAAAGAAGGCTGTTTGGAAAAAATATTCTGAAGCTGAAATTGAATATTATAAGAACTATTTAGAATTTTTGCATAAAGAAGATACAGCAAAATTCGCTAATAGAATAGCTATGGTTGATTTGATGACAACATTTTATACTGCACAAGTATTTTTACAAAAGGTGTTGTCACATAAAGATACAATAGGATATTATTATTGGGTTGCACCGGAATATCAACATCATTATTCAAAGTTCTTAAAATTTACAAGCTTTTCTCAATATAGATATTATATTCCTTTTGTAGAATTATTAATAACAAGTCCAGAATTGCCAATAACAGGAATTAAAGATTTTAAACCAGTATATAAGTCTAATAATGTAGAAAAAGAAATTATTAGAGCAGAAATATCAAAATATATTTCTAAAGGGGTAGTGGATTTTGTTCAATTCATATATAAAATATTCTCACATGATGAAATTAATATTAATTATTCATTTATAAATACTTGGATTGATAGATTTAGGTATACACCTTCTAAAATAGATGCTGAAATGTTTGAAAATTTATCACATGCATGGGAAATTAATCACTCTAATTATAAGCCTATATTCCCAAATTGGAAGATAAAAAAGAATAGAAATTTAACAACGTTGCAAAAGATTTTTTCTGTGAAAAATGAAGATAATCATAAAGTTTTGAGATGTTGTGGTGTAAAAGTAAAATTCAAAAGAAAAATAGCGAAGTAGGAGATAAGAGATGAAGATTTATTCAGAGAAAAAATCTGATCATAAAAAGCGAATTAATATTTTAGGAATTACGATTTATAAAAAAGAAAATAAAAATAATTTTGTAAAAAGAAAATATTTAGCTGGGATTTTAAAAACAAAACGTAATAGGCAATATTATAAAGTTTATTTGTTTGGAATTCAAATATATAAAAAGGTTTATAATTTTAATTTATTTAATGGCTTTGAGAATTTACATAATCAAATAAGCTTATTAGAAGACGATATAATTAATAAAATGTCTTATATAAATCAAAGATTAATAACTGCTTCTGTGTGGAATGAGAAAGCTTTTTCTAAATGGAAAGGTTATTACAGGGGAAAAGAAATTGTTTTGATAGGGGCAGGTCCTACTGTTAATTATTTTGAACCTATTAATGATGCTATATATGTTGGTTGTAATAGGGCTTTCTTATTAAATAATGTGAATTTTGATTTTTTATTTTCAATTGATAAAGTTGGAATTAATAAATATTATGATGAATTTTTTGCATATAAAAAAGATTCTTGTATAAAATTTATTGGAGATCAAAATTTAGGTAAAGATTTTCAAATTCCAGAAACTAAAATACCATTTGAAAATGTTTATAGATATATAACTTATGCAGGAATGGAAAGTATATCAAGATTTAATATGGATATTTCGTCTACACCATTGCATAATGCTGCATCTGTTTCTCTCCAAGCTCTCCAATTTATTTTGTATACTCAACCTAAAAGAGTTTATATCGTCGGTATTGACTGTACTGCAGGTTCAAAGAAATATTTCAAATCTGATGGAAAAGAATTTGATAATAGTTTAAGAAATGAAGATGCTCATAAATTAGACGAAATTAATATAAATTTATATAAAGAAATAAAAGCGTTTGCCGAAACTTATTATCCTGATACCGAGATAATTTCGATTAATCCTGTTGGCTTAAAAGGTATATTTAAGGATGTTTATACAGATAGTTATAAAAAACATAATGAAGGACAATAAGTAATGAAAATATTTGAAAAAATAAAATATTATGAGCAGAAAGAGATTGATGTTTTGGGACTTGCTTTATTTCAATATGGTCAGAGAAATGTGCAAGGAGTGAAAGAAAAATATTTTTCAATGTTTTCAAAAACATTTGAACAAAAATTTTTTAATTCAATCTTAAATCCTATATATAAAAATCATGATTATATTTTTATTGTAAGAACTGCTGGATTAGGAGAGGCTTATCTTTTGAATTTTATGATAGATGATATTGTAAAAAATAAGAATATAAAATCTCCATGTATAGTGACTCATCGAAGAGTATATGAAGATATGTTTAAGCTTTTTAATCCAGATATACCTTGTTACGTTAATAATGTTCCAATTGGTGTGTATAATAATGCTTTGGTACACAGATTTACAAGCTACAAGGGAATACCGGTCCAAGTTGTTCATTCAACTATAGAGGAATCTACAAAGCTTTTTCAAAGTTATGCAAAAGGTTATTCTGTTCCTTACCCAGAAAAAATAAAAGAGATGGCTAAAGTTGAAAATTATACTCATAAAGCCCCAATATATTCAGATGAAGACATAGAGTATGTCAATAAAATTGAAAATTTAGATTTGCATAATTTTGTATTTATTATGCCTGAAGCAAATTCGATACTTCCTCTTAGTGAAACTTTTTGGGAAAATGTATGTAATGAAATAAGAAGTAAAGGTTATGATATATTTGCAAATACTCAATGTGGCGTGTATCCTTTTGCAAAAAGTGAGCTTTTGACAATTCCACAAGCTATGTATTTAGCATCTTTATCAAAAGGCTTTGTTTCTATCAGATGCGGTTTGCTTGAAGTTTTAAGCACTATACCTGTTCAAAAGCATGTTATATATACTCCGCATAAATTTAATAATGTATCTGCTACAAATTTGATTAATACTAGTTCTCTTAAGGATTATCCATTTATAGATAAATCAAATTTGTATGAATATAATATTGATGAAATAAATGAAGAACAAATTATAAAAGAAATAGTAAGGAGATTTTAAATGTCAAAAATAATAAAAGCTCTTATTCCTGTAAGATCTGGCTCTAAAAGAGTTCAAAATAAAAATATTAGACCTTTTGCTGATAGCAATCTTTTAGAAATAAAAATAAAGCAATTGCAAAGGCTTAAAAATTTAGATGGAATTGTTGTTAATTCTAATGATGATACAATGCTTGATATTGCAAGAAATCTTGGCGTAGAAGCAGTTAAAAGAGATGAATACTATGCTGGGGATAATGTCACTAATGAGATGTATAAAAATATCGCTGAAAATTGTCCTTGTGACATAATAATGTACACAAATGTAACAAGTCCATTGATTTCAGATGAAACTATCGAAAAATGCATTGAAATGTATAAAAATAAAGATGATAGTTTTGATTCTATAAATACTGCGAATTTAGTTAAAGAATTTTTATGGCTTGATGGTAAACCAATAAATTATGATCCAAATAATACTCCAAGAAGTCAAGATTTACCAAATATTACGGCTTTGAATTTTGCGATAAATTTAATAGATAGAGATAATTTGATAAAAAGAATGCATTATATCGGTGCAAAACCTTATTTATATATTGTAGATGATGTTGAAGCTATTGATATTGATAATATGATAGATTTTGAGTTTGCAGAATTTATGTATAAAAAATTAAGGATGGGTAAATAATGAAAGTTAAATTACTAGATTGTACACTAAGAGATGGTGGTTTTTTGAATGATTGGAATTTCGGGAAATATAATATCCTAACTATATTCAATCGATTGCAAAATGCTAATATTGATATTATCGAAGTTGGTTTTATAAATGACAGTAAAGTGTACAATATTAATAAAACTATTAATCCAACAACAAAAAATTTTGATGAGTTCTTTTCTCAAATAAAAAAGAAAAATTCAATGGTTGTTGCAATGATTGATTATGGTACTTGTGATATTAAAAATATTTCAGCGCCAAATTTTCTTGATGGTATAAGAGTAATATTCAAGAAAAAAGATATTGATAATGCTTTGGCATTTTGTAAACAGATTAAAGATCTAGGATATAAAGTTTTTGTTCAACCTGTTTCTATTACAACATATTCAGATAAAGAGATGTTGGAATTGGTTGAAAAAGTTAATGTGTTAAAACCTTATGCTATGTCTATGGTTGATACATATGGACTGTTGCATAAAGATGAAATGATAAAATATTTTTATTTAATGAATAATAATTTGGATAAAGAAATCCGTTTGGGATACCATTCTCATAATAATTTCCAATTAGCTTATTCTAATACAATAGAATTTGCAGAAATTAAAACTGACAGAGAATTGATAGTGGATGGATCTTTATATGGTATGGGGAAAAGTGCAGGAAATGCTTGTACAGAATTACTCGCTATGTATTTAAATGAAAATTTTAATAAAAATTACGGTTTAAACGAAATATTAGAGGCAATTGATATTGATATAATGAAATATAAAGCATCTTATGAGTGGGGATATTCTTTACCTTACTTTTTGGCAGCTTCAAACAATTGTCACCCAAATTACGTTAAATTTTTACAAAATAAAAATACTTTAAACGTTGCTTCAATTAATGATATTTTAAAAAGTATAGAATTTTCTAAAAAATTAACTTATGACAAGGATTATATTACTAAATTATATATAGATTATCAAACTAAAGATATTGATGATTCTGAAGCATATGAAGCTATAAAAAATGAAATATTTAATCGTAATATATTATTATTAGGGCCTGGACGTTCTGTAATAAGTCAAAAGCAAAAAATAAAAGAGTACATTAAAGAACATGACCCTATTATTATTTCAATTAATCATATTTCTACAGTAGCAGCTCCTGATTATATATTTATAACTAATAATAAACGTTATCAGCATTATGCTAATGTATTTATAAATCAGGTAAATGATTTTAAAATTATTGCAACATCAAATCTTAAGCCATTACATGATGAATTTGATTATGTCCTAAATTACGGGAAACTAATGAATAAAAATGATCTTATTGGTGATAATTCAATGAGTATGTTGCTTACAGCATTTAAAAATATGCAAGTAAAAAATCTGGCATTGGCAGGTTTTGACGGTTTTGGTAATGCTCATAATGATTTTTACGATAACTTTTTAACATTTTCAAATATGCCTAAGGATATGGATTTGTTTAATGAAGCTATTGCAAATCAGTTAGATGAATTTGAGCAATATATGAAAATTGATTTTATTACTAAATCTAAGTATAAAAAGTTAAAAGAGGTTGCAAATGTCTAATATTGATTGTGTTATTTTCGATTTAGATGGGACATTAATTGATGGTACCGAGGGGATTCTTTCTTCTGTTAAGTATCTGATTAAAAAACATAATTTAGCTGATATTTCAGAAGAAGAATTATTATCTTTTATTGGACCGCCAATTCAAAATTCTTTAAAAAAAGTATATAATTTGACTGATGAGCAAGCTCAGATTTATGCAAATACATTTAGAGAAAAATATAAAAATGAAGATGTTTATAAAGCCAAAATTTATAACAATATAGATGTTTTATTAAAAAATTTAAAAAGTAATGGTTATAAATTAGGTATAGCGACTTATAAAAGAGAAGATTATGCAAGAAGTTTAGTTACTCATTTAGGCTTTGATATTTTTATGGATTTGACTTGTGGAGCTGATAATGAAAATAAACTTACTAAAAAAGATATTTTGCAAAAATGTATATTTGACTTGAAATCGACCCCTGAGAATACTGTTTTTGTCGGAGATAGTTTATCAGATGGAATTGCTGCAAATGAATTAGGTTGTAAATTTATTGCTGTTACTTATGGATTTGGTTTTAAATCTTTAGAGGAGACAAAAAAATGCTCTCCTATTTTGATTGCAGATTGTGTAGAAAATATTTCTAATTTTTTTGTAAATAAGAATAATCTTACATATAATTATTTAATTGAAAGGGATTAACATGAAATTAATAGAAAAAATATTTTCGGTAAAAAATTCAAATAATCATAAAATTTGGACTATATTTGGTTTAAAATTTAAATTCAAAAATACCAATAAGATGTTATACGAGTTTTTTAATTCTAATTTTAATCAAATTTCAAAAAAATTAAATCTTCAAATTGAAACTGGCAAAAATGTTAATTCTCAATGTCAAAATATAAATAATAATTTAAATAGTATAAAGTCTTTTTTAGGAATTGCTCCTAGATCAAGTGCAGTACAGCCGATTAGTCATGATGATATATGTAATATTTCAGATCAAAAAGAATTGGTTATGAATATCAAATGTCCATATTGTTCAAGTGAAAAAATTTATCCAATCCGAGAATT
The DNA here is from genome assembly GCA_944326635.1 of Candidatus Gastranaerophilales bacterium. GTDB lineage: Bacteria > Cyanobacteriota > Vampirovibrionia > Gastranaerophilales > Gastranaerophilaceae > Stercorousia. The sequence goes on from CALVEU010000019.1 coordinate 20,230, forward strand.
TTCAATGAATGCAATGATTAAAGAGTATATTGATATATATAAATTTAATCCATATAGTGATTTATATAAAGATTTAACTCTTGAAAAAATGCATTGTTTTAATTGCGATTTAGAATTTTATAATTATAGTATTCCTGATTCTCCTTTGTTATATGAAAAATTATTAGCTTCAGGTCGTTATATATATCCAAAATATAAATGGGAATACAAACAAGCCATAAATTTAATAAAAAAATATAATTTAAAGCGTTTACTTGATATTGGTTGTGGGGAAGGGTATTTTTTAGATAAAGCTAAATCCCTTGTTGATTTTGCAATGGGTAGTGAATTCAATCAAACAGCAATTAAAAGGTGCAGAGATAAAAATTTGATTATTTCTACAAAACCATTGGATGAAATTTCTGAAAAGTTTGATTTTATTTGTATGTTTCAAATTTTGGAACATATAAGTTCTCCGAAGGTCTTCCTTCAAGATGCATTAAATTTATTGGAGCCGGGTGGTATTATCTTTGTTGTTACACCAAATCCATATGGAGTTTGGTGTGATTCAGAAAGGCCCTCTGTTTTAAATTTGCCTCCTCATCATTGTCTAGATGTTACAAAGGAATTCTTTTACAATTTAGCAAAGGATTTTCCAGTTGAAGTTGTTGACTATTTACAAGATGATGTTCCTTATTGGATGTATAATAGTTTTGTGTTAAATCAACCAGTTAAAATGTCTGATCATAGATATCTTAGCTATTTGTTAGAAAGAGATAAATTTCAAGGTCATAACCATGGTATTGTTTTTAGAAAATTAAAGTGATAATAGGAAACATTGCAGATGAATAATAAAAATGTAATTAATATTTTATATACTCCTGATAATAACACTTATAAAATGGCATTAGTATCTATTCAAAGTGTTATTGAAAATAATAAACATAATCAATTAGCTTTTTATATAGCTATAGATGAAGATTTTGATGAAGAATTAAAAGATTTATTTTATAATTACCAAAATAAATATAAGAATGTGATTAATGTAGAATTTGTTAATATAAAAAAACAAAAATATATAGATTTTTCAAAAGAATTAATTTATTCAAATAGAATTTATATTTTAGAAGCTCCTAGTATAATAAATGTTGAAAAATTGTTATTTATTTCTATATATTCTATTGTTAATACAGATTTGATGAACCTGTATAATACTGATATTTCAGAATATCAGTGTGCAGGGTGTGAATATATTTATTCTTCTGAATTAATACAGAAATACAATTTAGTAGGGATTAGTAATATTTTGTCTACAAATATTTTATTAATAAATACAAAAAATTGGGAAGCTGATAATTTGTTCGAAAAATTAAAATTATTTAAAGCTCATAATCCAAAAATAAAACCTCATATTTGGTTTATTTTGGGGACTATAATTAGCAAATTTAAAGTAATTGATTATAAATATGATTATACTGAAGAATGGTGGAGAAATAATTATCCTCCTTTTAGTTGTTCTTTAGAAACGGAAAAAGCTTATCAATCTTTTTTATCACATTCTAAAAAACCTGCAATTATAACATATGGAGGAACTTCTCCTATTTCACAAGATTGTTCACACAGTTATTTAAAAACTTGGTGGAAATATGCCAAGAAAACTGAAATATATGAGTCTATTAAGATAAATAAATTTAAAAAAGTTTTGGAATTACTTAATAAAAATAGAGTATATGTTAATTATTCCAGAATGTGGCCATATATTAAACCAATATGGTTCAGAGCTTTATTATCGATGCTTATATGTATTCCAATTGGTTCTTTGGATGCTGTAATTGCGTTGGCTCTTAAACCATATATGGATTTGGTAATGGTTGAAAAAAGTATAAGTTCTCCTTGGTATATTCCTTTAGGAATTGTTGCTTTTACCTCAATTCAAGGGGGATTAAAGTATTTGTCAGCATATCTTTCAACTTGGGTTGGGATGAAAATAACAAATGGACTTAAGTTTGATTTGTATAAAAAATTGTTGACATTGCCTACTTCTTTTTATGATACCAAAAATTCTGGAGATGTAGTTTTCCAATTCAATAATATGGCAGATAATGCTTGTTCTGGTTTATTAAACAACTTAAGTGTGTTTACTCAAAGAATATTCTCATCTGTGTCATTAGTCTGCGTATTATTTTATAATTCTTGGCAACTTGCATTGATAGCTGTTTTCGTTTTAGCTTGTGCATTTGCTCCTGTTGCTAAATTACAAAAAAGAATTAAAAGTGTTATGGAAAGAACTGTTGTTGCAGATGCCGCTATTATAACAGCATATAATGAAACATTTAATGGTAATAAGACTATTACTTCATATAACCTCCAAAATACAGAAATAGATAAATTTGCATGGATTCTAAAAAATGTATTGAATTTAAGAATAAAAATGGTTCAAAAGACTCAATGGTTATCTCCGATGATGCATGTCATTGTATCAGTCGGTATTGCTGCTGCGATAGGGTATGGAAGTCATTTGATTATGTCTGGAACTATAACAAGTGGTAATTTTGTATCTTTTATTACTGCTTTAATTTTGTTGTATACACCTGTTAAAAATATTGGGAATAACCTTAATTCAGTTCAACTTTCGTTCTTTGCAATAGAGCAAATTTTTAATAAATTAGATATAGTTCCTTCTATTAGAAATAAAGAAAATGCAATAGTATTAAATAAGGCTCATTCTCGCATATCATTTAAAAATGTTAATTTTGAATATATAAAAAATAAACCTGTACTAAAGAATATTAATTTAGAAGTAAAACAGGGTGAAACAATTGCATTAGTTGGTAATTCAGGTGGCGGGAAAACAACTATAGTTAATTTATTGCCAAGATTTTACGATGTAAAATCAGGCAATATAATGATTGATAATGTTGATATTAGAGATTATACACTTGAATCTCTAAGGGATAATATTGCAGTTGTATTCCAAGATAATTTCTTATTTTCAGGAACAATAAAAGAAAATATCTTATTGGGCAAGCAAGATGCTACAGATGAAGAAATTCAACAAGCTTTAAAAATGGCTTATCTCGATGAATTTATTTCAACTTTAAAAGATGGAATAAACACTCAAATAGGCGAAAGAGGTATGTTATTATCTGGAGGACAAAAACAGCGTGTTGCTATTGCTAGAGCATTTTTAAAGAATGCTCCAATACTAATTTTGGACGAAGCAACTTCTGCATTGGATAACAAAGCTGAAGCTATTGTACAAAAAGCAATTGATAATTTAATGAAGTGTAAAACGGTATTTGTAATTGCACATAGACTTTCGACTATCCAAAATGCGGATAGAATTGCTGTAATTAATCAAGGAGAATTAGTTGAACTTGGAAATCATGAAGAACTTATGAAGATTGAAAATGGACAGTATAAAATGCTTTATGATATGCAATTTAAAAAACAGGAAATTCCAAGTTAGTTAAAATTACAAAAGGAAAGTAATTTGTAAAATATAAATTGGAATTATAATAATATCAAAAACTTTAACTAATTTACAAATTGTATCAGTTAAAGTTTTTCTTTTTTTTGTGTAAAAGAAAAAATTTTTCAGGAAATTTGACAGCCAGTTCGGGAATTTTGGGATAGATAAACTTAGAAAGATGCATTAATGTTATTTTTTATAAACTATATGTAAATTGGATAAATATTATCACAAATGTATTTTTATGATATAAATTAAACTATGAATGAGTTCTTAAGGATTATTAATGTTAGTCAGCAATAATATTTCTAATTTATTAGGGAAATCATATTCTTATAAAACTAATATGCAAGTTCATTTTGGTATGAACAACCCTAAAAATATGTTGAAACCTAAATATATTCCAAATGCTGTTTGGAATGCTGAACAAGAATTATTGAAAAATCCAAATCAAAATGAAGCATGGCATAATTTATCTGACAGCATTATTCATAAATATATTAAAGGCAACAGGCAATTAATGCCAATAATTGATTATATTGCAAATAATATATTGCTAAATCCAGAACTTTCTGTTAAACAAAAAATACTAAATATAAACGAATCATTTCGCTTATATAAAAAGTTCCTTGCAAATAACAGATCAAAACCTGTTAATAACTATAATCCGATAGATATGACAACGATTTTAAAAGTTGTATTATCAGAAATAAACTGCAAAGATATAAAATTTGAAGGATTAGAAAACATAGAAAATGGTCATTTAGGTGATAAAGTACTTTCAACTTATCATTCACTTGCCGAATTAATAAAATTTGCTCAGTCTCAATGTGATAATAAAGATATACAAATAAAATTTGAACGTCCAAAAGCTCTATATACGACAATAACATATAAAGGTGCTGATATAAATAATAAAGATTTAAAAAAAATGTTACCAAAGACTTATTATTATTCAGATGCGTGTTTTGAAGAAAATAATATAAATATTAATAAAAAAGGTAATTATACTAGTATTAAAGTAAAAATGTATACATTAGATGAACTGTTTACAAACACTTAATTTTGTATGGTTTAAATCTTTATGGTAAATATTTTTATATAATAAAATTTTGAAAAAATTTTTAACACTGTCCTGTCCCAAAATTCCTGAACTGTGTCTAAATTCCCGCCATTTAAGGTTTTGAGACACTGTCTCGTTT
>CALVEU010000020.1 GCA_944326635.1 Candidatus Gastranaerophilales bacterium
AAACTAATCTTCGAAAGAGGATTAGTTTATTTATGTTATTAACAGCCGATATTGGAAATACAAGTATTACACTAGGTCTATTTGACGATGATGCCTTGATTGAAGAATATAGATTAGCGGCAGATAAGGATTTGTCTTTAGAAGAATATGAGGTTTTATTAAAATCTTTATTCCGTAATTATAATGTAGATGGTTGTATTATATCATCTGTTGTTGAAGAGTTGACTAAAAAATTTAAAACATCTGTTGATAATGTATTTAAAATTGATTCTATGATTTTATCAATTGATATTAATACAGGTATAAAAATTGCTTTGGATAATCCTAAAGAAGCTGGTGCTGATAGAATTGCAAATGCTGTTGGTGCTTATGTTTTATATAAACATCCTGTTATTGTTGTTGATTTAGGTACAGCAACTACTTTCGATGTTGTTGATTCTAATGGTGATTTTATCGGTGGAATTATAACTTTAGGTGTGACATCTCAATTAAAAGCATTGAATAAATTTACATCAAAATTGCCTAGAATAGAGGTTTCTCTTTCTAATAACGCAATAGGGCATAACACAAATGATGCAATTTTGTCAGGTGTTTTGAGAGGGACTGCATCTATGATTGATGGATTAATAGAACAATGTGAAAAAGAACTTGGATCCAAAGTTATTGTTGTTGCAACAGGTGGATATTCTGGTCTAATTTCTAATTATTTGAAAAGACCTTTTGATTTTATAAATCCTACTTTAACTCTAGAAGGTCTTAGATATTTATATCAAATTAATAAATTAGATGTCGTAGGTGAATTGCAAAAAGTTTCCCATTAAATTTTCGTTCCATACTTGAACATTATTAGGGACAGATAGAACAACTGGTGCAAAATTCCATATATAATTAATATTTGATTCTACTAAAAAATCAGCTGTTTTTTGTGCAAATTGTCTCGGAACTGTCAAAATAGCAATATCTACTTCATTATTTTTTGCGATTTGTGGTAATTCAGATATATTTTTAATTTCCATTCCATTGATTATTTTGCCTATTTTTTTAGGATCATTATCAAATAGTGCAATAATGTTTAGTCCATAATCTGTGAAATTTCCGTAATTTGCAATTGCAGTTCCTAAATTTCCAGCTCCTATAATGAAGGCTTTTTTATTTTTTTTGAAACCTAGTGTTTTTTCTATTGCAATTTTAAGTTCTTTTACGATATATCCGACTCTGCTTTTACCTGAGTTATCAAGGTAATTTATATCTTTCCTAACCTGTGAATCATCTATATTCAATAATTGAGCAATTTGTTTGCTTGATATAAATTCGGTTTTATTATTTATGAAATCAGATAAAATACAATGATATAGGGTTAATCTGTTTATAACTTTTTCTGGTATTTTTTTATCCATAATATAATTATATCACGAAGTTTAATCTTGATGAATTTAAACAAAAAAAATGACGAGGTTGCAATTTAACTTCGTCAAAGCTTATGAATTATATATGTATTGTTGTGTTAGCTCCAATTCTTTCTAAACGATTCGATTTTTTCTCTATATTATATATACCCAATAACTAATTCTTTTTAACTATATGTAAAGAATTATTTCTAATTCTTTAGAATTAGTTTAAGTTATAATTAGTCTAAAGGAATTAGCTTAGAATAATATGATTTATTAATATTTAAAATGAGCAAAAAAAATGACGAGGTTGCAATTCAATCTTCGTCAAATCTTATGAATTATATATGTATTGTTGTGTTAGCTCCAGCTCTTTCTATTCGATTCGATTTTTTCTCTATATTATATATATACCCGATAACTAATTCTTTTTAACTATATGTAAAGAAATATTACTAATTCTTTAGAATTAGTTTATGGTATTTAACAGCCTGAAGGATTAATTATTAGAACGGTTTTCTTCTTCTTTAACAAAATTTGCGAGTTGTTCTAAATGTTTGTCTTCTATAGCATCAATAAGATCTTTTACCGATTTTAAGCGATTTAGAGCAAATCCTGTTTCTGCTAATAATACACAATCATTACATAATCTGTAACCTTCATATTCAATTGACCCTGCAAGGCATTTATTTTCGCCACAACAGTCGCAATCAAAATATTCGTCTATAATATCGGGGTTGTCTTCAATATCGTCTAATCTCATTTGTTCAACAACTTGTGACATTTCTTCTATAATTTCTTTTTCTGTTTTCATTTTTATTTTTATTCCTACTTAATTAGTTCGTTCATTTTTGTAACAGCTTCTGGAAGACCTGTAAATACTGCACGCGAGATAATGCTGTGTCCTATATTTAGTTCGTGTAAGTCTTTAATTTCATGCATTCTATGAACATTTTCATAGTTTAGTCCATGTCCTGCATTAACTTTTAAACCTAGTGATTGTGCTAATTCGGCTGATTTTTTTAATTTTTGGAATTCTTCTTCTTCCTCTTGATATCCAAAAGATTCTGCATAAGCTCCTGTGTGCATTTCAATAAATTGAGCCCCTGTTTTTGCAGAAGCTTTTACTTGTTCTTCTTCTGGGTCAATAAATAAGCTTACAATAATTCCTGCATCAATGAGTGGTTTTATAAACTCTGTTACTTTTTCTAATTGTCCAGCAACATCAAGCCCGCCTTCTGTAGTAATTTCTTGTCGTTTCTCAGGGACAAGACAAATTGAATAAGGTTTTATATCAAGTGCTATTTTTTGAATATCTTCAGCCATTGCCATTTCAAGGTTAAGTCTTGTTTTTAGCATATTGACAAGAGAATATACATCTTCATCTTTTATGTGTCTTCTGTCTTCTCTCAAATGTGTTGTAATTGAAGAAGCTCCGTTTGCTTCTGCAATTTCTGCGGCTTTTTCAACACTTGGTTCTACTCCGCCTCTTGCATTTCTTAGAGTTGCTATATGATCTATATTTACGCCTAATAACATAATTTAACCTCTTTTCTTTTTATTTTTTCAGGTGTTCTTTATTGATTTTTAAAAGGGCTGTGTATGAAGGTAAAATTGTTGTTTTGCCTTCAATTGTAGCCTTATCAATAGCTTTTTTTATATTTGGTTCTACAATAATTTTTTCTTGAGGAATTCCTGCATATTTCAATCTTGTAGCCATATCATTTGCACGACAGCCTGATGTGATAACAAGTTTTTCGGCATTTTTTAATTGCTCAAAGTCACTATCCCATAACCAAGATATATCACGACCGTCTGCATAATTATCATTTATTGCAATTACAATATTCGATTTTAAGTCAACGGTTTTTAATACTTCACTTGCTCCTGTAGGATTTTTAATAAGTTGAATTACTGCCGGATTTCCGTTAATTGTTCGTTTTTCAGTTCTTCCGAAAATTGCTTGATAAGTATCAAGAGATTTTTGAATTTCTTCTTGATTCATTCCTGCTTCAAAGCCTAAAGAAATTGCTGCAAGAGCATTGTATGCATTATAAAGTCCTGCAAGATTGACCTTGAATTCAAAACTTATTCCTCTATTTCTTACAGTAAGAACTGAATAGTCATTATAAACTTTTACATCTGCAGAATAATTACATTCGTGTCTTTTATATCCGCATTTTGGACAATAGTAGTGTCCTTGTTGAGCAAAGAATTGTTTTGAATATTTAAGTTCTTCTCCGCACATACAATTAAAAACTTCTGTCGGTGCATTTGATTTATGTTCGTAGCTGCAATCATATTCAACATTTTCAAAGCCGTAATATACAGCGTACTTAGTTCTGTCAAATGTTGCTACAATTGGGTCATCTGAGTTTAATATCAATTTTAAATCAGGGTTTTTATCGATTGCATTTTTAATAAATTCCGCAGTAGTATTTAATTCACCGTATCTGTCAAGTTGGTCTCTGAATAGGTTTGTAACCACAAGGTAATCTGATTTCATATAATCATATAATTTAGTTAAATATGCTTCATCAGATTCAATTACCGCGTAATCATATCTTTTCAGCGGTGCAATTGATAGTGCAAATACATTTGCAACACCAGTAAGCATATTAGCACCTTTTAAATTATGTACGACTTTTTGATGTGCTGTCTCAAGAATATGTGCAATAAGTCCAGATGTTGTTGATTTCCCGTTTGTTCCTGTAATTGTGATAATTCTTTTTTTGATATATTTAGAACAATACTTCAAAAAATCTGGGCAAATTTTTAAAACAAGCATTCCTACAAAAGAAGTGCCTGATGATTTGTTCAATAATCTTATTCCAATATATGCGCATCTTGCAATTATTAAAGACAGGTAGAATTTTAGTTTACTAATCATAAATAGTCCTTTAGACGTATTCTATTTTTATTGACATTATTTTATACTTCTCTAATATAATACAAAAGTAAGAATAATAAAAATGTATTTATTTATCGCAATAATTTTTATAGCAGAATTAATAATTGCCATAACTATTATAAATTATATAGTAAAAGCAGATAAATTGGTATGCCGATATAATTCTTATGTAGAGGCTTTTAATCCGTTATGTGAAACTTGTCTGCAATATATAAGATGTGTGGTTACAAATGTAAATCAGTCATTTGAAAAAGTATTTGTGTTTATTAGGAAGAAAAGAGAGCAAATATTTTATAAATTCATTATAATGACAGCATTATATTTGTTTTTAATTATATTTAAAATAAAGACAACTAATTTCTCTAATATTTATAAATTGATTGGCGCAATCCGTGATGTAGCAGCTGATTTCCTTATTTAGCTTGTAATCTTGAAAAAAATATGTTAAAATAAAAAACGAAAGATGAGGTTATGTTATGAGTAAAAACAAATCATTAATGTTTGGTATGGGTTTGCTGGCAGGTGTTGTTGGCGGGCTCATCGCAGGAGTTCTTTATGCTCCAAAATCAGGAGAGGAATCAAGACGTCAAATTAAAGATGCTGCTTGTGAATTATATGAAAAAAATTCTCCTGCAATTAAAGAAGCTAGAAAGCAAGCTCTTGAAAATATTGATTTAATGAAATATAAGCTTGAAAGGCAATTCAGAAAATTTAATAATATGATAAAATCTAAGAAACTTCTAAAAGCAAAAGAATTAGAAGAAATGGATGACGAGTATAACAACTACTAAAAAGGAACTAATTAAATGGAGATGTCACAAATAGCGTTAAATCAAGGATTAACTTTCTTAGCTTGGGCTACAGGAATTGTAGTGATTGTAGTAGCTGGTTTTTTAGTTAAACTATTGATTGACCTTTCAATTCTTACAAAGAATTTGAATCAAACTTCACTTATTGTAAATACAGAATTAAAACCGACACTTAAAGAATTAAATGAAACATTGAGCTCAATAAATGAGATTGTAAAAAATACTGATAAGGGAGTCGGAGATTTTAAATCTGCTGTTGGAAACTTTATCGATAAGACGAAGATTGTTTCAGGAACACTATTTGGCGGATTAATAAAAGGTTTTACAACTGCTTATAATCTTTTTAGAAAATAGTAGTTTCCGGTGATTAATTCTTAAAACTAAATTGTTAGAATGTATATGAAACAGTAAAGGAGTAATAAATTATGTCAGCAACTAAATTTTTAGCAGGTTTTATTGTAGGTGGCGCAATCGGTGCTATTGCAGGAATTTTGTTAGCTCCAAAATCAGGAGAAGAAACTCGTGCAATGTTAGCAGATGGTGCTAAAGAAGCTATGAAAAGAGCTGATGAAACCGTTAAAGAAATTCAATCAAAAGCAGATGATGTTGTTTCTGATATGCAGAAAAAAGGTGATGAGATTAAAGAAAAACTTCAAAACCTTATTAATCAGCAAAAAGAAGCAAAACAAGAAGCATAGTTATGCTAATATAGGTAGAAATCTATTCAGGGATTTCTACCTATATTTTTAGATAATATTAAAAGAAAGGAGAAATAGCATATGAAAAGATTTAAAAGAGTCGGGGGGGGGGCAATTTAGAGCTTGTGCCGCAAGGTTTTTGTGGGGTATTTAAATATTTAATACCGGGACAATCGGCACGCTTGGGATTTACATTAGCAGAGGTATTGATAACAATTGGAATTATAGGTGTTGTAGCTGCAATGACAATGCCTTCATTAGTAGCTCATTATAGAGATAAACAGACTGTTGTAGCTTTAAAGAAATTTTATTCTTCTATGTCACAAGCTCTTAATGCTGCAATTGCTAAAAATGGAGAAACTGAATCTTGGGGTGCTGATAATTTTGTAAATTCAGGCGATAGTGATACTGGGGATACTTCTACAGATGATGCAAATAATAAAGATGTTGAAAGAGCTAGTATTTCTCCTTTTATAAAAGAGTTAAAATTATTAAAAGATTGTGGGAGAAAGGCTGATGGCTGTTTTACTGATGTTAAAATTAAGAACCTTAATGGCACTTATGATAGAAATATAGAGCGGCAAACAAGATATTATAAAGTTATATTATCTGATGGAACAATGCTTGCCTTAAGTGGAGGAGAATTGGCGGCAACCTCAAACTTTGAAATATGGGTGGATATAAATGGCAGTAAATCTCCTAATACTTTAGGAAAAGATGTTTTTATGTTTGCAATAAGAAATAATAAATTCGAACCTTATAGCACTGTATCTACAGGAGATATGGTTGAAATATGTTCTCCTTTTCAAAATAAGGATGGTGCTTCAAGAGGATATAATTGTGCTAATTGGGTATTGCACAATGAAAATTTAGATTATTTATATTGTGCTGATTTAAATTGGCAGACTAAAACAAAATGTAAATAAAAATATTATCAGGTTAGTTTTCTTGATGATGTGCTACATTAGTTGTCTTATTTATTGTTGTCATTTTTTAGTGCATCATCAAGAGCTTTTTCTAATACCGTAATTTTATTTTCCAATACTTGAATTTTTGCTTCTGCAGATGTATTTGAGATTGATCCTTTTTCTAATTCTCTTTTATAAGCATTAAATTTTTCTTTTAATGATGTGTATAAAGGTGCGAAGAAAAATATTGCGGAAATTTCACCTAAAATAAATACAATCAATGTATAAAGTGCCATATTCAGATTTATTGAGAATGGCGTAATATGTAAAATTTGACCTATTTTACTGCTAAGAAGTGTAATTCCTGCTGTATCTTGGTAATTCATTATGATTAAAAAACATAAAATTAATGTTGCTATTATTGATATAATTTGCATTTTATCTAGCTCCTTAAGTATTTTAGAACCTTATTAATTTTTTCATCAGGTTCGATTTGCAATTCTATTATTTCATTTCCAAATGGTTTTGTAAACCTCAAATAGTATGACTGTAAAACTTGTTCATCTGTTTTAACTTTACCTTGCCCGGCTCCGTATAAAGTGTCGTTGTATATGGGGTGATTAATACTTTTCATATGTACTCTTATTTGGTGGGTTCTGCCTGTAATCAAGGTAAGTTCTATATATGTATATTCTTTAAATCTTTCGAGAACTTTTACGATTGTCCTGCTTGGTTTTCCATCAACTCTTGTCATCATTTTATGAGGTTGGTTAGGGTTTCTGCCAATTGGAGAATTTATTTCAAATTCATTTTCTTTTATTACACCTTTTACAACTGCTCGATATTTTTTAGTTATAGTGTGATTTTTAATTTGTTCTGCTAAAAATTCGTGAGCTTTATTATTTTTTGCAATCATTAATAATCCAGATGTATTGCGGTCTAATCTATGCAAAATACCTCGTCTGAATTCTCCGTTAATATCTGATAAATTATTATTGAATTTGTGTAAAAGTGCGTTTACGAGGGTATTATCTCTTTCTATTGTTGTTGGGTGTGTAAGCATTCCTGATGGTTTGTTTACAACAAGCATATTATTATCTTCATATACAATTTCAATTGGAATATTTTGAGGTTTAATTTCAAGTTTTTCTTCTTCTGGTATTTCAAAGTCAATTTTATCGTTTTCTTTTAAAATATATGAAGGCTTTTTTATTGAATCGTTAATTTTTACATTTCCTGATTTTATAACGTTTTGAATTTTAGAACGTGATAAATCAGGAGTTATCTCTGATAAATAACTGTCCAAACGTTTATTTTCATCATTTTCGTCAATGTAAATTATCATTTTGTTTTCTTTATTAATATCATAATGATTAGAGCTATTACTCCAACATTTATGAGTATATCAGAAATGTTAAATACAGGAAAGTTTATAAAGTTTAATTGAAAATAATCTCTAACGTAGCCATATATAATTCTTTCATGTAAATTACCTGCAATTCCTGCTGATAAAAGAGCAATAAAAAAACAGGATTTTAATGAAATTGATTTTAGATTATGAATTACATGCAATGCAAGTAAAACAAGTGCAATCATAGAAAGAATTATTAATAATTCTCTAGAGTTCTGTAATATATTAAATGCAGCTCCGGTATTTTTTATGTAATTAAGAGAAAATATTGGGTTAGAAAGTCTATAGCCATGAACTAATTTATCAACAAGAATATTTGATAAATACAAATCTGTAAAAATAAAAAATACATAACAGATTACAAAATATATAAATTTACTTGTTTTTTCCATTTTCAGCACTTTCTTTTTTATCTTCCAATTTAATAAATTTATTTTCAGGGATTACATTTATTCTTGTCATAATAAAAGCTAATCCTCCCATATATATTCTTATTTGATTATTAGTATAGTTCTCAGCTCTTGTAATACCTATTGATGCGACAGCATACTCATTTACATTATCTTTATTAGATAAGAAAACTCTTTCTAAAATGTTATCATCAGGCATTTTTCTGAATGCTTCATCTGATTTAGTTTGCGGATATACGATATTTTCTTTGTTAATAGACGCAATTACTACACTATCTTTTGGAGCATCAACTTTTAGAGTTGTAGTGTAATCTTTATTTGCTCCGATTTGTTTGGGTGCATTAAGTTCTATATTAATATATCTGGCATCACCGTATTTAAGAGTTGATGTCTCTTCAATAATTTTTTCTGAATTAATAAGCCACTTAGTTCCTTGTTTTTCTAAATGATAGACGCATTGTGAAGTGGAATATAATTCTCCGATAACAGTTAAATCTCCAATATTTTCTTTTGATGTTGCGACAGCTATTTCATTTGTAAAAACAGTTGCATAATTATCGCTGAATTCAATATTTTTAATTTCTGTTTTATATGTGATATCAGGATAAGTTTTCCAAGTTTCTTCAATTAATTTGAAATAAACATCCTTGTTAAATCCGTCAGAATTAACAAAGTCATTTGCATACAGAGTTGCTAATCCTTTTAAATCATATTTATTAGTATATACAGATTGTTGATCAATTACTTTTTTAATATCATTATAAGTTGCTCTATTTATCCTATTTTGTTCAATTTTTGCTTTTTGAGTAGTCAAAATACTTGCTTGTCCAGGCAAAGTTGATGCAATAGAAAATAATAAAGCTGTAATTAATAAAACGGATAACTTCTTTTTCATAATATTATATTATACATAAAAACTTTTTTTATGCTATTATTTTTTTTGAAGATTAGGAGAGAAAAAGATGAAAGATGCATATTTCCCGCAAGAAATAGAAAAAAAATGGCAAAAGATTTGGGAAGAAAAAGGTACTTTTAAAACCTCTGATTCAAGCGATAAACCTAAATATTATGCCTTATCAATGTTTCCATATCCTTCAGGGAAACTTCATATGGGACACGTTAGAAATTATACTATTACCGATGTAATTGCTCGTTTTAAAAAGATGAACGGATTTAATGTCCTTCACCCAATGGGTTGGGATAGTTTTGGATTACCTGCTGAAAATGCAGCGATGAAACATGGTGCTAATCCTGAAAATTGGACAGATGAAAACATCGCATATATGACTAAGCAATTGAAAATGCTAGGTCTTTCATATGATTGGGATAGAGAGGTTACAACTTGCAAGCCTGATTATTATAAATGGACTCAATGGTTATTTTTGCAATTGTATAAAAAAGGTTTGGCATATAAAAAAGAAGCGGCAGTTAACTGGTGTGAAGAATGCGGAACAGTGCTTGCAAATGAACAGGTTATTGATGGTAAGTGCTGGAGATGTGATCATATTGTAGAGAAAAAATACTTATCACAATGGTTCTTAAAGATTACAGATTATGCTGAAGTACTATTAGAAGATTTAGATAAATTGCCAGGCTGGGGTGATAACGTAAAAACTATGCAAGCTAATTGGATTGGAAAATCTCAAGGTGCAATTTTAAGATTTAAAGTTGTTGAAAAAGATTTAGAAGTCCCAGTATATACAACACGCCCGGATACTGTACATGGTATTACATATCTGGTTGTAGCTCCAGAATATAAAGATATTGAAGAGTTAACAACTCCTGAAAATAAAGAGGCAGTTGATGCATATCGTGCAAATGCTCGTAAGATGACAGAAATTGAAAGATTATCTACAGATAGAGTGAAAACTGGTGTACCTTTAGGAACTCACTGTATAAATCCTTTCACTGGTGAAAAATTCCCTCTATGGACTGCAGATTATGCTTTAGTTGAATATGGTACAGGTGCTGTTATGGCAGTTCCTGCTCACGATACAAGAGATTTTGATTTCGCAAAGAAATATAATCTTCCATTAAAGGTTGTAATTCAAGATTCTCAAAATCCTTCAGATTGCAAAGATGCAGCTTATACTGAACCTGGAGTTTTAGTAAATTCAAATGAATTTAATGGTATGGGTAATGAAGATGCTAAAAAAGCAATTACTCAAAAAGCTGTAGATGGTGGATTCGGAAAATTTAAAACTCAATACAGACTTCGTGATTGGCTTGTTTCAAGACAAAGATATTGGGGAGCTCCAATCCCTGTTGTATATTGCGAAAAATGTGGTATTCAACCTGTTCCGGAAGATCAACTTCCTGTATTGTTACCTAAAGATGTTGATTTTTCAGTTGTTGGGAAATCTCCTATTACAACATCTAAAACTTTCGTGAATACAACTTGTCCTTGTTGTGGAGGTCCAGCAAGACGTGAAACTGATACAATGGATACATTTGTATGTTCAAGTTGGTATTATTTAAGATATTCAGATGCAAAAAACGATAAAATGCCGTTTGCTAAAGATAAGGTAAATAAATGGTTACCTGTAGATCAGTATGTTGGCGGTATTGAACACGCTATTTTGCACTTGTTATATTCTAGATTTTTTACAAAAGCTCTTAGAGATATGGGATTACTTGATTTTGATGAACCGTTTAAAAACCTATTAACTCAAGGTATGGTGTTAAAAGACGGTTCTAAAATGTCTAAGTCTAAGGGAAATACAGTTGATCCTGACGAAATCTTTGAAAATTACGGAGCTGATACTGCAAGACTATTTATTCTTTCAGATTCACCTCCAGCTCGTGATTTTGATTGGTCTGATGCAGGCGTAGAAGGTTGTTATAAATTCCTTAACAGAGTTTGGAGATTAATTTCTTCTAATGCTGACAATATATCATTGAATTACACTGAATTAAAAGCAGGTTCATTGAAGAAAAAAGATAATGATGACTTGCTTCGTGTAATTCATATGGCTATAAAAGGAATCACTAATGACATTTCTAATGATTTTCAGTTTAATACTGTAATTTCTAAATATAGAGAACTTGTCAACGCAATATATGATTGGCAGAATAAAAAGCCTGAATTAGATGATGAAGATAAGAATATTTTGAGTTTTGCAATTGTTTCATTGATAAAATTAATGTCACCTGTTGCAGTTCATTTAACAGAAGAAGCTTGGCATGATTTAGGTGCTGAAGGTTCTATTCATGATGTTGAATGGCCAAAATGGGATGAAAATTTAGCAAAAGCTAGCTCAATTACTCTTATTGTTCAAATCAATGGTAAGGTAAAAGATAAAATTGAAGCTGATGAAGCATTGTCTCAAGATGAATTGAAAGCTTTGGCTTTAAACAGTGAAAAGGTAAAAGAATTAACTCAAGGAAAAACTATTGTAAAAACAATTGTAGTTCCTAAAAAGTTGGTTAATATTGTTGTTAAGTAAACAGCTTTTTAATTTTATTAAATATGTTAAACAGTCTAATTTTATAATTAGACTGTTTTTCTTTTGGGTGATAATACATAGGAGTGGATTCTAGAGAGATCCAGCTTGGTGTTTTGTTTGTTTTTATCCATTTATCTATAATTTTTAATTTTTCTTTGTCTGTCGATGAAAAACCAAATCTTCTGTACATTCTATGAGGAGAGTGTCTTTTGGCGCTGAATAAACTTGTTGCTTCTAAATGTAGATTCCCTTTGCAGTCTAATTTTTTGCTTTCTATTCGTGCTAATTTTAACATTTTTAATCCAAATCCCTTCCTTTCTTCAAATGCTCTTATAAAAGAGATATAAAAAGATTTTAGATTTTTTGATGTTGGATTATATTTATTGTAAGGTTCTAAATATTTTATTTGCGTGTTCATTATTGCAGCTAAATATGCATTTTTATCTTTAAATGCATACAATTTATAATTCCAAACTAGATTATTGTAATCAAAATTTTTAGTTACAATATTTTTGGGGATTGTGTATTTTATTGGTGGAAACTTTAACATTTTGCTGTTTATTTTTTTATAATTGAAATTAATTTGTTTATAATTTTAGGGAGGATTTTATTATTATTTTTTGTTTTGTTTATTTCTTTTGGAAGAAAGTACATTGGAATATCTATTGTATCTAATTCTTCTAGAGGAAGTTTTCCTTTGATATGTTTGTCTATATTTTCAATTATTTCAGTATACAAAGAATTCATTCCGTATTTTCTATAAAAAATGTGTGATGGTTTTTTAGTATTATAACAATCACTTGCTATTAAATGAAATCTTCCTTCTCCTCCATTTTTTTTACTTATTATTTGAACAAAGTCAAGTAATTTATTCCCAAAGTTATGTTCTTTTGAACGAAGATAATAAATATAAAAGGATTTAAATTTTTTAAATCCAGGGAAAAATGGGTCTCCAACTAATGGGTGTATTGTTTCCATTTTACCATCTATTATACCTATAATTTTACCATTTTTATTGAACGCTGTGTAATGGTCATATGGCTGATGTGTTTTCTCATTTTTTCTTATCGTTTTGTAAATAAGAGCATCAGGAAGATTTCTATTATTATTTTTTATTGGACCAAAATAAGTATTGTTAATCATATTTTATATAAAAACTGTGAATTTAAAATTTTGCTAAAAATTGTATATTTATATTTTTTTAATTTAATCTTAAAAGTTTTTTGTATTATAATTAAATTGTTATATAAGATTAATTTAGGGATAGAACTTTGGAAAATAAAAAATATTATTTTATCGCAATTGGCGGTGTAGGAATGAGTGGGCTTGCTAAGTATTTGTTGGAAAACGGATGCGAAGTTTCAGGCTCTGATATTGTGGATAGTAAATATATTGATAAATTAAGAAAACTGGGTGCGACAATCCATATCGGACAGAAAAAAGAAAATGTCCCATCTGATGCAATTGTTGTTGCAAGTACTGCGATTAGAGAAAATAATCCAGAAATGGTTAGAGCCAGAGAATTGGGCCTAAAAGTTTATCATCGTTCTGATATTTTAGCTGAAATATCAAGATGGGGAAAATTTTTCTTGGGTTATTCAGGTACTCACGGTAAAACTACAACAAGTGGACTTTCTTCGTATGTAATGGAAAAAGCTGGATTGAAACCGTCATTTGTTGTCGGTGGAATTATTCCAGAATTAGGAATAAATGCACATTTTCAAGATGGTAAATATTTTGCGGCAGAATTAGATGAAAGTGATGGGACAATTGTTAAATATGCTCCAAATGTGTGTGTTATAAATAATTTGGAACCTGATCATCTTGATTTCTATAAAGATGGGTTGAAGTCTATTTTAGAAACTTTTGAAAATTTTATTTCAAATATTCCAGAAAATTCGATTGTTCTAGTAAATAAAGATTGTAAGGCTACAATGAGTCTTCATAGTCATAAAACATTAACATTTGGTATGGAAGATGCTGATTATACTGCTAGAAATGTTCGTTTTATGTCTGATTGTACAACATTTGATGTTTATTACAAAAATGAATTTTTAACTGATTTAACAATAATTTTACGCGGAAAACATAATGTTTATAATGCTTTATCAGTTCTTGCAAGTTTGCATCAGGCAGGAGTAGATGTAAATCTTGTAAAACCTCATTTTGCAACGTTTTCTGGAATGGGTAGAAGATTTCAAAAAGTTGCAGAATTTGATGGAGTGACTGTATATGATGATTATGCGCACCATCCAACAGAAATTAAGGCGACTCTTTCTTCAGCTGAAGGTATGACTGATAAAAGAGTAATTGCTGTATTCCAGCCTCACAGGTATACAAGGTTAAAAAAATTATGGAATGAGTTTTTAGGCGCTTTTCAAGGTGTAGATAAAGTTGTAGTGACAGATGTATATGCTGCTTCAGAAGATGAAATAGAAGGTGTAAATTCTGAAAAATTTGCAAAGGAATTAGCAAATCATATTGATATCCCTTGTGAATATATTGGAGGGTCAATTACTGATGTTGCTCAAAAACTTTATCCTGAATTAAAAGAGAATGATGTTGTAATTGGACTTGGTGCTGGTACTATTACAAATTTAAGTAAGGAACTTTTAAATCAAAATAAAGAGGTGGCAAGTATTGGACGTTAATTTTGATATTAAAAATTTAACCTCTTTCAAGATTGGCGGGCTGATTGCTAGAATGTATTTCCCGACTAGTATTGATGAATTTGTGGAAATTAAATCAAAAGAACCTGATGCCTTTGTTGCAGGTAATTTGTCAAATATTTTAGTTTCATCAGAGGGATATAATGGTGCTGTAATTTGTACTAAAAAGATTGATAATATTAGCTTTAACGGTAGCAGAGTTATAGCTGGTGCTGGAGTTCGTGGAACAAAATTATCTAAACTTGCTTTGGAAAATAATTTAAGCGGATTAGAATTTATGATAGCTTTTCCAGGATCTGTTGGAGGAGAAGTCTTTATGAATGCCGGGGCCCATGGACAGATGATTGCTGATGCTTTGAAGTCTGCAAAAGTTTTTTGTCCTGAAAAAGGTGTTATTACATTGTCTAATGAAGAATTAGAATTCAGTTATAGGACTTCAATTTGTCAAAGAAAACCTTATTCTGTTCTTGAAGCTGAATTTGAATTAACTCCTTCAAATAAAGAAGCTATACAAGAAAAAATGAATGAAAATCTTTCTTTTAGACAGAATAAACAGCCAGCATTGACTTTACCTAATTGTGGAAGTACTTTTAGAAATCCGCAAGGAGATTCTGCCGGCAGACTGCTTGATGAAGCCGGTGTAAAAGGTATGGTGTCAGGAGGGGTAAGAGTTTGGGAAAATCATGCTAATTTTATCATAAATGATGGCAACGGTACATCTTTAGATGTTTTGCGACTTATGGATAAAATGTATTCCAAGGTAAAAGAAAAATTTAATATAGAATTAAAACCAGAGGTAAGATTCCTTGGTGGAAATAATGAAGAAGAGGTTATGATATGCAAGAAATTAAAAATGTTATAGATAAAAACGTAAAAATCGCAGTTCTATGCGGGGGAATGTCTTCTGAGGCAGAAGTTTCAATGCGTTCTGGTAAAGGTTGTTTTGATGCTTTGCAAAGACTTGGATATAAAAATTCCGAAATGGTTGTTGTTGATCAGGATATTGCATTGAAATTAAAAGAAGGTAATTATGATTATGCATTTAACGCTCTTCATGGGAAATATGGTGAAGATGGTTGTATTCAAGGTATTTTAGAAATCTTAAAAATTCCATATACAGGTTGTGGTGTTATGGCAAGTTCTTTGTGTATGAATAAAGAATTTACAAAAAGAATTTTATCTACTAATCCTGATATAGTTATGGCAAAATCAGCTTTTATAAGAAAAGGTGATGACTTATTTGAAAAGACTAAAGATTTAACTTATCCGCTTTTTGTTAAACCAGTAAGTGAAGGATCAAGTTTTGGTATGACAAAAGTTGATAAAAAAGAAGATTTGCAGGCTGCATATGATGTTGCTGTAAAATATAATGATGATGTTTTGATTGAAGAATTTATTGATGGATTTTTTGTTACAGTAGGTGTTTTAGTATGTAATGGAGAACCTTTTGCTACGGAAATTTTAGAAATTAGACCAAAGACTGAATGGTATGATTTTGAAGCAAAATATACACAAGGTATGTCTGAGTTTATTTGTCCTGCAAGACTTTCTGAAGAAGTAACTAAAAAAGTTAAAAAAGATGCAGTTGATGCATTTGAAACCGCAGGTTGCAGAAGTGTTTCCCGAATTGATTTTATGATGAAAGATGATATCCCATATCTTTTGGAAATAAATACAAGTCCTGGTATGACTACTGTTAGTGATTTGCCTGCTCAGGCTGCTGCTATGGATATAAATTATGATAATTTGGTACAACTAATTTTGAATAGTGCAGGTTTAAATAAATAGATGATTGATGATGTAAATCAAAACGAAAATAAAAATACTGAATATATCGAGTATAGTGAGTATTCTGAAACTATTGAAATTGAAAAAGAAGAACCTATACCTGATGGAAAGCATTTGGTAAAAAAGAAACGCAGAGAACGTTTGGTCCGAAAAGGTCGTATGAAACAAGAACGTTTTAGAGCTTTTATGCGTTTTATATTTTCAGTTTTATTTATTATCAGTTTAATTTATGGATTAAAATTCCCTGGATGGTATATGGATAAAAATGCATTTAATCATGTAGGGGGTAGATCGATAGAAATTATTAATAATAGAATAGTGCCTTCTCATAAAATTTTGGTATTGCTTAAAAATAGTAATGTTCCAAATGTTCCTATATATATGGCTAAAACAGATTCTATAAAAAAAGAGTTAATGAAACTTGCTCCTATTGAAAATGTCTATATTAGACGCTATGCTTTCCCTGCAAGACTCCAAATTATTTTAAGGGAAAGGATTCCTGTGATTACAATTTCTCCGGATGCAAAAGTTCCTCCTGTTGCCTTTTTTACAACTGATGGAAAATTAATTGGACGGGAATTTTTGCCTCTTGATAAATCATTTAAAACTATATTAGTCCTTTCTTATGGAAATAAGGGAGATGACTATCATAAATGGAATTTACATAAAATTCATCAGATAGAGAAGATTGCAAAATATGTGGAAACATACTCTGGTGAACCAGTAGAATATATAGATTTAAGAAATCCTTTTGACGTATATGTAAAAATTAAAACAGTAAATATAAGAATAGGTCAGCTTGATGAAAATGTATATAAAAGGATTGAAAGAATCCCTTCATTATTGCCTCAGGTAAAGTTGGTTGATTCAAAAATTAAGTATTTAGATTTGAAATGGGACAAGGTTAATTATTTGAAATTAGAATAAGGAGATATTATGAATATATTACTAGCCCAGATAAAATTAAAAACTGCAGACTTTGATTTTAATAAAAAAAATATATTTGAAAAATTAGATAATGTGGATGCTGATTTGATAATTTTTCCACAAGCAGATATAGATGATTTAGGGGGAAAGGATTTAGTTCTTGATGAAGCTTGTAGAAATAAACAACATGAATTTTATCAAGCTATTGCAGAGAAAAATTATAAATCAAATATTTTAATTGGTGATGGCGAAATTGAAGTGTCAGATTATGGATTTTTTAATATTTGTGGTAAAAAAGTTTATGTATCTGATACATACTTAGATGATGTAAATTGTGATTTATATGTATTAGCAAAAAATAGATATTTTGCAATGAATACTTATAAAAATTTCGTTGATAGTATTGAGACAAAATGTAATTTTATATATGTAAATGCTATAGGCTTAGCAGATGAAAATATTTTTGCAGGTGGTAGTTTTGCAAAAAATGCGAGTAATGAATTAGTTCTGCAAATGCCAATGTGTAAAGAAACTGCTGAAACTATTGATTTTACAAGAAAAATTGAATTCAATGAAGAAATAGAAGAAGCTAAAATCTTAGAAGCATCTGTTTTTGCATTGAAAGAATATTGTGAAAATACTGGGTTTAAAAAAGTTGTATTAGGATTATCTGGTGGTATTGACAGTGCATTGACTGCTACTTTGGCTGTAAAGGCATTAGGCTCTGAAAATGTACTTGGAATACTTATGCCCAGCATGTTTTCATCAGAAGGTAGTATTACAGATAGTTTGAAGTTGGCAGAAAATTTAGGAATAAAAACAATAAAAGAACCTATTACTCCTTTATTTGATGCTTTTATGCAAGGTCGTGAAAGATTGCACGATTTAGCTGAAGAAAATTTACAAGCTCGTTTGAGAGGCTTAATTTTAATGTTCTATTCAAATCGTGAAAATATGTTGCTTTTATCTACAGGTAACAAATCTGAAAGTGCAATGGGATTTGGAACTTTGTATGGGGATTTGGCTGGAGGATATAATTTAATTTGTGATTTAACAAAGACAAATGTTTATAAATTATCTAACTATTTGAATAAGGATAAAGAAGTAATTCCTCAAGCAATTATAGATAAAGCTCCATCTGCAGAGTTACACCCTGGTCAAAAAGATCAGGATAGGTTACCTGAGTATGAAGTGTTAGATGATATTATAGAAATGTACATTGAACAAAATAGACCTATTGAGGACATTTATGAAAAATATGATAAGTCTTTGGTCGATGAAACAATTAAAAAAATATGTAGAATGCAGTTTAAACGTTATCAATGTTGCTTAGGGGTAAGGTTAACAGAACGTTCATTCTTAAATGGAGTTGATTTGCCAATAGTTCAAAAATTCTATTAATATTAAGGTCTCATAAATGAGACCTTTTAAATATGTAAAATTAATTTAATTTGAATTATTGCAATTTTTTAAAAATATTGTTATAATGTAAATATATATCGTATTGTATTGAGGAATTAATGGATCTAACTGTTTTAGTTGACAATAATTGTAAGACTAATTATTATTTGCTAGGAGAACCTGGTCTATCTTTTTTGCTAGAAAATGATTATCAAAAGGCTCTATTTGACTGTGGTTACAGTGATGTATTTATTAAAAATGCATATAAATTAGGTTTGGATTTGAGTGATGTAACAGATATTATATTGTCTCACGGTCATAATGATCATACTGGGGGACTTTTACGTTTAGAAGATTTATATAGAAAGATGTTAAAAGCTGGTATAAGTCTTAATTTAAAAACTGTAATAGCTCATCCAGATGTTTTTGAAACAAAATTAAATGAGAGATCTGAAAATATTGGTTACCCAGGAAATCCAAGTAATCTTTGTGATATTTTTGAAATTGAATACTCCAGAGAACCAAAGTGGTTGACTCCTAAACTATTATTTTTAGGTGAAATTCCAAAGTATTTTAATACAGATTATAAATATAAAGATGAAACTGCACTTGTGTATAAGTCTTTTGATGGGTTAATAATTATAGCTGGTTGTTCTCATGTGAGTTTGCCTAATATAATTGAGTATGCTAAAAAAGTTGCAGATGATCCAAGAGTTAATACATTTATAGGTGGAGTTCATCTTGTTAATAAGACAGAATATAAAATTAGGGAATTAGGTATCTATTTAAGAGACTTGAATATTAAAAACTTTTATCCTTGTCATTGTTGTGACTTGAATTCAAAAGTTATTCTTTCAGAGTATGTTAAAATAAAAGAAGTGTATTCTGGTTTAAAACTTAGTTTTGATTAATTTTTTGTAACCTAAAGCTTGCAAATGAAAATTTTGCATACTATAATTGTTATGCAGAAGTTTTATGGCTTTGGTATGCCTAAAACTTCTATAGTGACTTAACCGTGCGATGCACAGAAAGAGGACAAAATGCCAAAGATGAAAACACACAAGTCTGCTGCAAAACGTTACAAAGTTACAGCAACAGGCAAAATCGTTAGAAGACAAGCAGGCATAGGCCACTTACTTCAACACAAATCTGCTTCTAGAAAACGCAGAATTTTCAAAACAATATCAATTTCTGATTCACATTTCAAATTGATATCAAAAGAGTTACCATACAGAAAGTATTCTAGATAGGAGGCAGATAAATGAGAGTAAAACGTGGAAATGTATTACGCAAAAGACATAAAAAAATCTTAAAATTAGCTAAAGGTTTTATTGGCGCAAGAAGCAGAATCTTCAAAGTTGCTAATATTGCTGTTATGAAAGCTTTAAAATATGCTTACAGAGATAGACGTGCTACAAAACGTAATATGCGTCGTTTATGGATTGTAAGAATTAATGCCGCAGTTAGAGAACGTGGAATGAGCTACTCAAGATTCGTAAATGCTTGCAAAAAAGCAAATATTACAGTAAACAGAAAAATGTTAGCTGATTTAGCTGTAAGAGATCCTGAAGCTTTTTCAGTAGTATTTGAAGCTGCAAAAGCTGCTATGTAATTAGATTTAAGGTCTATTATAACGATTTCAAAGACTCCGATTATTCGGAGTCTTTTTACATTTCTTAATAAAATGTAAATTTTTAAATCAAAAAATACTTTATATAAATGTAAGGTTAGGTTAATAATTTTGGAGAAATTGTTATGTTAGGCGGTGATTTTAGTACACCTATAGTTCATCAAGATTTGATAAACAGTTCGATGGGATCTATGTATATGCCTTTTGGAGGTGTCACAGGTTATGGTATCGGAACTTCTCCTTATCTTGGCGGTGTAAAAATGCAAAGACAATTAGATCAAGATAAACTTGACCTTATTAATAAAAAAGAAAAAGAAGATAAGAATACTTTAAAGAAAGCTCTTATAACTTTGGCAGTGGTCATTGGCCTTGGCTCAATTGCTCCGTTGCGTAAAAGTATAAAAAAAGCTGGTGGTATTAAAGTTTATTTGAAAAATCAATGGACAAATATTGTTAATTCAATAAAAGGTAAAAAAGTAAAACCTTAATTTACCCCTTAGATATATACAACCCCAAAATAATCTTAGTGCAAGGTCTTTTATCTTGCACTTTTCTATGTTATATTAATAATAAAGGTTGACTGTAAAAAAAAAGAAAGAGGGGAAAATGGCTAAAGATTGTAGTTTTGATATTGTGTCAGAATTTGATAGACAAGAATTAGTTAATGCTGTAGATCAAGTGAAAAGGGATGTTTCTTCAAGATTTGATTTAAAAGATTCTGGTTCATCTGTTGATTTGGAAGCAGATAAGACTATTACTATTACAACAAGTGATGAAATGAAATTAAGAAATATCTATGATATTTTGCAGTCAAAGTTAGTAAAAAGAAATTTGAGCATAAGAATTTTGGATCCTCAACCTATAGAAAATGCTTTGGGTGGTAAGGTAAGACAAGTTTATAAATTAAGAAAAGGTTTAAATCAAGAACTTGCTAAAAAAATTGTTGCTGATATAAAAGACTCTAAAAAGAAAGTCCAAGCATCAATTCAGGGTGATCAAGTAAGAGTTTCCGGTAAAGATAAAGATGATTTGCAAGAAATTATAAGACTTCTTCGTTCTAATGAAGAAAAATACGATTATCCATTGCAATTTACAAATTATAGATAGTTATTTGTAAAAATATAAAAGGAAAATTCCAACTTTATGTTGGAGAATAGATGTAAGTAAGTGTGCTTAATATGCATACTTACTTTTTTAATCAGAAATAGATACTCTTAGTTTAAGTTATTTAGAAATTTGTAGATTTCTAAAATAAAAATAAGCTTTAGATAATAGTCTAAAGCTTATTAAAATATTATAAGTAGTGTTTATAAACCAATTATTTATTAATAATTTTATTGTTATCGTCAACAATAATAATTGTAGGTTTGTAATTTTCCATTTCTTCTGGGTTATATAATCCATAAGCAATTATTATAACTTTATCTCCAGGTTGAACTTTTCTTGCAGCTGCTCCGTTTAAACATATCATTCCAGAATCAGCTTTCCCTTTAATTACATATGTATGAAATCTTTCACCATTATTAATATCTAAAATATCAACTTTTTGCCATTCTTTTATTTTAGATTCTTTCATCAAAGTTTCATCAATTGTAATTGAACCTACATAATTTAAGTTTGCATCTGTTACGGTTGCTCTGTGTATTTTTGAACTAATAAATTCTTGTAGCATTTTTTTATCCTTTTTTGTTTTTATAAATTTTCGGGGTTGTTTAAAAGTTTTTACCTTGCCCGAATATTTTAACTCAAACAATAAAAAAAATCAAAAAAGAAGATGCAACTATTATAAAAATAGTTACATCTTTGATTGTTTATTTAATGTGCCTTCTTATTTATAAATTTTGTTTATATATTTTTTCACAGAAATTTTCAATATTAGGAGTATCTATTTCAAATACATGAACTCTTGCTGGACCTAAGTCAACACATAGTTCATTATCTTTTGCTTGAAGAACACTTTCTTGACCGTAAGATGGTAACAGATTTTTTAATTCTTGGTCTGCTTTTAATGTTGGAACTTTTATTTTACAAGCAACAGCCCTATTTACATTTTTATTGGCTACAACTAATAGAGTTTTTCCGTTATAATGTCTAGCATAGGCAATTATGTTATCATTTTTATCGTTTTCTTTATCTAATTGAATAAATGTACCTTTAGATATTACGTCAATATATTTGTCACGCATATCAAATGCACTTGTCATAAATTTTCCGATTGCAGGTTGGGTCCCTCCAGGTTTTCTTGACAAGTTAAATATATCAAGTCTACCTCTATGTACGGTCATTTCATGATTGTCTGTTTGGGTTACAGGGTTATATTTATCTTCAAATGCATATAAATAATCATCCCCAGTTTGATACCCATCAACTATATATGGATTGAGCATTGGTAATGTCGCTTGTAGTCCCATTGTTAAATTGCAATAATCGGCACCACCGTGAAACATCGGTGATATGTCGTCGTGAGTAGCAAAAGATCCTATTAAAGATTTCCCTTTTGGTAATCTATATGACATATCTAATTGTTCTTTTACATAATTCATGAATGTAGTTGCATCAGGCCATTCATGGAATATGTGATATTGCCCGTATATGGCATCAAATCCAGCTCTTAAAGAATCTTCGGGTCTGTCATATGGCATATTCGCTTGAGGAGATGCATCTTCATAAGTATAAGTTTCTGCAAGCCAAGCGAATTGAGGATCTCTCATATGAGAGTAAGGGATAATTATATCCCAAAATTCTGCAGGTTTTGTTCTTGCAACATCTGCTCTTATTCCATCAATACCTAAATCAATACACATGTCTACAAATTTTTTATGGTATTCTAAAAGTTTAGGATTTAAAGTTCTTTTTCCTTCGTCTTCCCATGGTTGAAGCATTCTAATATCATTCCAACCTTGAGGAGTTTTTGCAAGTCCATCTTTTTCAATAGCCATTAATTATAAAAAAATAAAAAACATTTCATAAGAAGCACAACTTGGTA
>CALVEU010000021.1 GCA_944326635.1 Candidatus Gastranaerophilales bacterium
CAACCTCTCGGCTGTCCCGTTGTGGAGTTGTTATTCCAAACGGTCGCAGTTCACATTACAATGCATAATGCTTATTTAGTTTTCAAAAAGTTAATTATAATTTAACTTCAATATCTACGCCAGCCGGTAGATCTAATCTGCCTAATTCTTCAACTGTTTGTTGAGTAGGTTCGTATATATCGATAATACGTTTATGTGTTCTCATTTCGAAGTGTTCACGAGATTTTTTATCTACATGAGGTGAACGTAATACGCAATATATACGTCTTTTTGTAGGTAAAGGAATAGGACCAGCTACTTTAGCGTCAGTTCTTTTTGCTGTTTCTACGATTTTGTCAGAAGATACGTCAATTAATTTATGATCGTATGCTTTTAAACAAACTCTGATTCTTTGTCTTTGTGTGCTTGCCATTTGCATTCCTTTTTCTTTTTTTTATCTATTACACTGCTTGAAATCGCTATTCAACAAATATTTCGGATATTAGTAAATACATTAATTCCAAGCATATCAATGTTAAAACAAACAAAATCCCCTGTCAACAATGGAAATAGAAAAATGTATAGATTTGTAAATTAAAGTTTTTATGTAAAAAAAATTGACCTATTAGGTCAATTTTTTTGAGAAAATAATTTATAAAAATAGTTTATTCTTCATCGTCGTCGTCATCGTCTTTATTATTATCAGATTCTTCCTCATCATCATCGACGTAATTTGCATCATCTTCATTTTCTGATTTTTCTTCAGTATCTTCATTTAGAATTTTTTCTTCTTCTGTTACTTTTTCATTTTCTTCAGATTCTTTTTGTTTGTCTTCTGCTTCTAGTGCAGCTTTTATTTCATCTTCGTCTTTTGCTCTGATAACTGGAATTGATAACATTAATGCTACTTGATCTCCGTCTTGTTCAAGATTTAACTCAAGGGCATCTTTATCCATTTCTACATATTTTGATAAAAGATCTACCATTTCTCGTCTCATGCGTTCCATTAATTCTGGAGTTAGATTTGTTCTATCTTGCATTAAGACTACTCTTAATCTGTTACAAGCCGTTTCTTTTGCTGATTCTGTTTCTTGTTCAATATCTGTTTGACGGAAGAAGCCTATGACTTTATTATATAAATTTTGTAATATCATTTTCTTACTTCTCCTTTCCCATTAGTCCAGAGAAGAACTTTTTCATTTTAGCCATTACTCCTTGAGGTTCTTCAAGATTTAAAAATGGAACATCTTCACCGATAATTCTTCTTGCAACATTATTGTATGCTTTACCTGCTAATGATTTTTCATCATTAACAATAGGTTCGCCTTTGTTTGTTGATGTAATGATACCTGTATCTTCTGGAATTATACCGATTAAATCTGCTGATAAAATTTCAACAACATCTTCTACGCTCATCATATCATTTGATTTGATAAGATTTGGACGAACTCTGTTTAGTAGCAATTTGTATGATTTGATTTCTTCTTTTGCTTCTAGAAGCCCTATGATTCTATCTGCATCACGAACAGCAGACATTTCTGGCGTTGTTACTACAATTGCTTCTGATGCCCCTGCTACGGCATTTTGGAACCCTTGTTCAATACCTGCTGGGCAGTCAACTAAGATAAAATCAAAATCCTGTTTTAATTTATCACATATATCTTTCAATTGTTCTTCTGTAACTGCTGTTTTATCTCTAGTTTGTGCTGCTGCTAAAAGACATAAGTTCGGATTTTTTTTATCTTTTACTAATGCTTGTTTTAATTTGCAACGTTCTTCAACAACATCTACAATTGTATAAACTATTCTGTTTTCCAGTCCGAGTAATAAATCTAAGTTTCTTAATCCCAAATCGGTGTCAATCATAACGACTTTTTTACCAGCTTTAGCAAGAGCTGTACCTATGTTGGCATTTGTTGTCGTTTTACCTACACCACCCTTTCCGGATGTTATTACGATAACTCTACCGCTCATGATTTCTCCTTTTTATGATTCGTGTATTTTATGTATTAAAATCTGTTTTTTGTATATACAAGCTTCTTCCGGTATAAATGTATCTGTTTTTTGTATATACGGTATATTAATATTGTCAGGTCGTCTTGCAAATGTATCAGCTATTCTAAGTTGAATTGCATTCATTTTTAAAGCTCTGATTTTTGCATATTGATTTCCTGCAGATCCTGCATGTGCAATTCCTCCAAGTATTCCCCAAACGGTAATATCACCTTTGGCAATAATTTCAGATCCAGGATTTGCGTCTCCAATTATTACAATATTTCCATCAGATGTTATGCTTTGTCCTGAACGTAATGTTCTTTGAATGTATAGGGTTGGAAGTTTTTCTGTTTCTCTTAGAGATTTTCTTAAATCGTCGAGATTATAATCGATATCTTCTATATCTTCCCCTTCTATTTTGTTTGCATTTTCTAATTCTTTATTAAAATCATTTAGTTCTTCTGTTGTAGTATTAAAATCGGTTGTTTCTATTGTAGCATAAGTGTTTGAAACTGCTTCTTGAGTATTAATTTCTTTTTCTTTAACTTCTTCTTGAAGTTGGTTATTTTCAATGATTTCAGGTTGTTTTTCCTGCTTTTCATCTTTGCTATGAATTGTTTCTTCTGTTTCTAGAGGTGAATTATTTTGTAATTTTTGCAATCCTTTTTCTTGTGCAAAAGTTTTTATTTCAGTATTTTCATCTCCGAAAATTTTATCCAATGCTTTTGCAAGTTCTTTATTTACTTTTTCTTGATCGGTATTGAATTCAGGCATTGGAACTTTATTTTCTAAAACAGAAACTTTTATGTCTAGTTCTTCTGCTGATTTTACTGTAGAAGATGAACTTGTTGTAATAAATTCTATTTCTGAATTCATTGATTCAACTAATGCTTTTATACTTGTGAGTTCTGTTGTTGTTAGATTAACATTTCCTAATTTAAGGCAAACTTTTTTGCTTTGTGCATCAGGTAAATCTAGTATTCTGCTTAATTCATAAATAATTTCAGATGTTTTGCTAGCATTACTTACATCAACTATAAAACCGTTTTCAATATATCCCTTATCCATTTTGAACCTTTCCACAAATCCGACTTTATTTTATGAATGTACATGAAACATTTCGGAACATCAATGGATTATTTAGAATTGTAATATTATTTTTAGGTTATTATGAAAAAATTGATTCATTAACATGTTTTTTTGCTAGACGTAATTCTAAATCTTTTTTACTAATTATACCATCTTTATTTATGTCTAATCCTTTATTTTGTTTGTAGTATTCGTCTCCATTTCTAGATAAAATATTTTGATTTGCCTTGCCAGGAAGAAATGTAATTGCATAAAGGTCGCCTGCAGATAATTTTGCATTTGGCGAGAATGAATAACTCTTAGCAATAGTCAAATATTTTTCAACTAAATCTAATTGCTCCATTGGAGACATCTGAGCTATTTTTTCTTTTGATAAGTTAAGTCCGTATTTTTGGTTTAATTCTGATATTGATGCGTTTGTAAATTGGATTAAGCCTACTGCTGTATTGCCATTCCAAGCACTTGTTTTAATACCAGATTCACTATTCATTAATGCTAATAAATCCCTATAATCACAGTTTAGTTTATTAGCTATTTGTTTTACTCTGTTGAGGAAATTAATATCAAGTTTTCCAGAGTTTTGAAAACTTGTATCTATTTCTATTTGAGTTGTATTTCTAGTTCTTGTAATATTTGTTGTATTTTGTTTTTGTTCAGTATAATTTGTTTTTTTATTTTTTATTAAGATATTAAAATTGTTATTTTTTCCAGTTTCTATTGATTGTTCAGTATAGTTATTAAATGTATTTAGTTGTGAAAATAATGTAGGTATACTGAAATTATATAATGCAGGAGAGAATGTAGTCATTATATAATTATTTGTCATTGCAAATATATTATTATATGGGTTAAATAATTGCATAGAAAATTGCGGAGCAAAAGAAAAAACGTTCATTTGTGGAAGATTGTAGTTAAATAAAGAATTTAATATTCCAAATCTGAAGCCTGAGTTAAAAGCATTGCAACCACAGCCTCCCCAATAAGGCATTGGCATAAAACTATTTATATAAAAATTGTTAAATCCCCAATTGTAAATGCTCATTTTATTCCTATAAATTCCCCGTATATATATAAAGTATATTAATCGTTAATTATTGTTATGTTTTTATTTCATGTTAAATTTTGTTAATAAAAAACGACTATTAACTAATGTAAAAAATTTTTTTTATTATATGATATATTCTAGGGACAGAGAAATATATGATTTTTAACGAAACAAAAACCCATGAAATTACGGTAGACGTAGTTATTGTAACTATGAAAAATAATGCACTTCAGGTTTTGCTTGTTAAAAGGACAAATGAACCTTTTAAAGATAAATGGGCTATTCCTGGTGGATATGTAAGGTTGTCAGAAAATCTTGATCAAGCTGCATTAAGAGTTTTAAAAGAGCGAACAAATGTAGATAATATCTATTTGGAACAACTTTATACATTTGGAGATCCTCTTCGACATCCTAATGCTAGAGTTATCACTTGTGCATATTTTGCTCTAGTAAGAGCTGAAGATATTCAGATTGTAACAACTCCTGAATTGGGTTGGCATAAAATTTCTGATTTGCCTCCTTTAGCATTCGACCATAAAGAAATTATTGAATATTCGTTAAAAAGGACTCGTGAAAGATTAGAACTATGTCCAGTTGCATATCAGTTATTGAATGAAAAATTTACCCTTACAGAAATGCAAAGAGCATATGAATTGATAATGGGTAAAAGTTTAGATAAACGAAATTTTAGAAAAAAAGCTCTTTCTACTGACGGTTTGATTGAATTAGATGAATATACTAAGTCATCATCTAAAAGGCCGGCAAGATTGTATACTTTTGAAAATATTAAGTTGAATTCAAAAAGAGCCCACTTTATTTCTAAGAAAAAGGAGAAAAAATAATGTTATTAAATTTTGTTTGGGCTGTACAAATACTTTCAGCTTTGTTATTAATAATTTTAATATTATTGCATTCACCTAAAGGCGATGGAATCGCAGGGATTGGTGGAGCATCTCATGTATTTGCTTCTCAAAAGAGTGCAGAGAAAGGATTGAATAAATTAACTGGCATTGTTGCTGCTATATTTATTGTTTGCACTTTCCTTTTAGGTTTTGGAATCATTAAATAGTGATGTAAGAATATGGGTGAAGATATTTTTTCACGTAATAAACTTTTTTGGGGAGAAGATAATCAATATCTTCTCTCTTTAAAACATGTTGCAGTTTTTGGCTTAGGCGGAGTCGGTGGTTTTTGTGCTGAGGCTCTTGTAAGAGCTGGTATTGGTGAATTATCAATAATTGATTTTGATGATGTGTCTTTAACAAATATTAATCGTCAATTAGTTGCTTTGCATTCAACTGTTGGGCAAAATAAAGCAAAACTTTTTGGAAATAGATTAAAGGATATTAACCCTGAGTTGAAAATAAATGTAATTGATGATTTCTATACAGGAGATTTTGATTTTTCTCATTTAGATTATGTTGCTGATGCGATAGATACAATGAGATCAAAAATTGAACTTTTAGAAACTTCTATTAAAAAGAATATTCCAATAATTAGTTCAATGGGTGCAGGAAATAGAATTGATCCTACTAAGTTATATATTTCTGATATTTCTGAAATAGAAAATAAAAATGCACCATTTGTGTCGAATATTATTTATCAATTAAAAAAGCGAGGCATCGAAAAAGGTATTACGGTTGTAGCAAGTAGAGAAAAACCTTATGTTCAAGAAAAATTGTCTGGGACTGAAAAAATTATAACAAAAAGCGGTGAAAATATTGAATTTACAAAAATTACTCCATCATCAACTCCGTTTGTCGCAAGTTGTGCTGGAATATTTATGGCATCATATATTGTGCAAAGTTTTTTAAAGGAGTATAAATCATGAATATATTAGTAACTGGAGCTTCAAAAGGTATAGGAAATGCTATAGCACAAGAACTTCAAAATGTTGGAGAAGTTTATGTGACTGGTAGAAATGAACAAGCTCTTGCTGCTTGTAATGCAAAAGGATTTTGTATATGCGATTTATCAAAAGATGTAAATAACCTCGCAAATTTTATAATAGAAAAAAATATAGATGTTTTAATAAATAATGCTGGAGAATATATATATGCTGGATTGGAAACTATGAATATTGCTGATATTCAAAGATTATATCAAACAAATCTTATTGCACCCGCTTATCTTATCTCAAAAGCTATTCCTCACATGAAAGGTCAAATGTGGGGGAGAATTATAAATATTGGATCTATTTCAGGTGTAATGGGTGAAGCTTTTGCAAGTATTTATTCTTCTTCAAAAGCTGGACTTATTGGGCTTACAAAAGGTCTTGCTCTTGAATTAGCTGAATATAATATTACTGTAAATACCATAAATCCGGGTTGGGTCGAAACAGAGCTTGGAATGGCATCGATTGAAGATAGTGAATTTTCAAAAGAAGAAATTATTGATACAATTCCTCAAAAACGTTTTGTAAAACCTGAAGAGGTCGCAAAACTTTGTAAATATTTGATTTCTGAAGATGCAAAAGGAATTACAGGTCAATCAATAAATCTTTGTGCAGGACTAAGTGTTGGAATATGATAAATAAAGAAATTAAAAAATATATTGAAACTATGATTATTCCTAAATATGCAGATTTTGATAAGGGACATAATCTTGAACATGTGAAAACTGTTATTGAGGAAAGTTTAAATTTAGCAAAAAATTGTGGTGTAAACCTTGACTATGTTTATGTAATAGCTGCTTATCATGATTTAGGATTGAGTGAAGGCAGAGAATTTCATCATATTGCTTCTGGTAAAATCTTAGAAGCTGATATAACCTTGCGACAATGGTTTTCACTTGATGAAATAAAATTAATGAAAGAGGCAGTGGAAGATCATAGAGCTTCTTCTAAAAATCCTCCGAGAAGTATTTACGGGAAAATAGTTGCAGAAGCAGATAGAGATATTAATCCTTTGAAAATAATTAAACGAACAATTCAATATTCAATAGCTCATTCACCATCTCCAGATAAGGAACATCATTGGAATAATCTTTTAAACCATATGGCTGAAAAATATGCAGAAGGTGGTTATATGAAATTGTGGTTTGAAAATTCAAAAAATTCAGAACGATTAAAAGAATTAAGAAAAATAATTGCAAATCAAAATAACTTAAGAAATATTTTTCTTAAGTTATATGATGAAGAATTAATAATTCAAAAATAATGATAAAACTATTTTATCTTTTTAGAATTAAAAGTTTTTTGATATGAGTTTATAACATAATCTTCTGCAACTTTAGTATATTTATTATATAAATCAGCTTCTTCATTTCCGTGTGTAGAAAGATACATAAATTGATTTTTTGAGTTAACTCCTTTTACTTTATCAATTAGCTTTTGTACCCCTTTAGGTATAATATTGCTGATTATAAAAGCAGGGTGTGTTGTTTTATTTTTAGAACTTCTAAGTTGAATATAATCAATATCTGCGTTGTATTTTTCTCCGAATTTTTTTAATGCACTTGAAGTTTCAATTGTTTTTTTTACCATTTCAGGTAGATCACTTCTATAATTTAAACCTTTAAAAGTTTGGGGTGTCTGTACATTTACTACTTTCATTGTTAGCCTTTCTTTTATTTAATTAAATCTACTATATATTTAGGGGTAATTTTTAAACATTCTAATTTCTCACAAGTTGTTTGTCTGTGTTCCCACAAGCAAGGTTTTATAGGGCAATTATCTTTTGCTTTAATTGGTGTTACAATATCAGATTGCGGGATTAATTTTTTGTCGTCAGTTGGTCCGAAAATAACATAAGTTTTAGTTTTCATAGCTACTGCAACGTGTAAAGGAGCAGAATCTGAACAGATAAATTGTTCTGCTTTTCCTATCAGTACCGCTAAATCTTTTAAACTTTTTGTTTTTCCATAGAAATCTTCAAAATTTTTGTTTTTTGTTTTATTTCTAATAGTTTCAATTACTTCATTATCGTCAGGACCGCCAGCCAGAATTACATGTTTTCCTTTTTCTAAAAGAAGATCTACGGTTTCTGCCCAAGTTTCAGCGGAAATTGTCTTAATCATTCCTTTTTGTACGCTCATTTTGCTAACTCCAGGGTGAATTAGTACAGAATTAGGAATTTTTTCTTGAGCAGAAACATTGATTTCCGGTAATTCTGTTTTGTGGTCTGTAATTGGAGTTATTAAATCATGATACATTGCACAAGCATATTGATTTTTATTAAGAGGTACAGTTTTTGTAAGTAATACTTTACTTAACTTCCCTGTATCATATCCGTATCTCTTTTTAATACCCATTAGTGTCAAAAGTATACTGATTAATTTATTTCCTCCAGATGAAATTACCATGTCAAAATGGTTTTTACGAGCTAAAAATACTAGTTTCAAAAGCTCTGTATATTTATTTTTCCCTTTTACATCAATTAGAAATAAATTGTCAATTACATCAGTTAAATCTTTAACGCTTTTACTTCTTGGCTCAAGCGCAAGAGTAATTTTTGCGTTAGGAAATTCTTTTTTTAAAGATATTAGAGTTGGCAGGAAAAATATTTCATCTCCGATTCCGCCAAAATTTATAGCTAAAATATTCATATTTTGATTATACAATAAAAATATTTGTAGTAGTATATTTATATGGTAAATAAAGTTACTACTGCAGCTGTAATAGGTCTTGATGCATATAAAGTATCTGTAGAGACAGATGTTTTGAATTCTTTACCTGCTTTTTCAATAGTAGGCTTACCTGATGCTGCCATAAATGAAGCTAGAGATAGGGTTAGGTCTGCAATTAAAAATTCCGGTTTTACATTTCCTGCGAAAAAGGTTGTTATAAATCTCGCTCCTGCTGATTTGAAAAAAGAAGGTTCAAATTTTGATCTTCCTATTGCAATAGGTCTTTTGACAGAGGAAGACGTGTTAGATGCAGAAAAAATTAAAGATTATGCATTTATTGGCGAGTTATCTCTTGATGGAACTTTAAGAGCTGTAAGTGGGGTTTTACCTTTGATTTTAGGATTAAAAAAATCTGGCATAAAAAATGTATTTGTTCCAAAAGTTAATGAAATAGAAGCTGCACTTGCCGGTGATGTAAATATTTATGGAGCAGAATGTCTTGCAGATGTTGTAAATCATTTTGCAGAAAACAAAATTAATCCAACATTAGTAGACGTAAAAGAATATCTTTCAGTAGGAATAAAACAAGATTACTTGTATGATTTCAAAGATGTAAAAGGTCAGCAAAAGGCTAAAAGAGCATTAGAAATTGCAGCAGCTGGTGGACATAATATTTTAATGGTAGGAACTCCTGGTTCAGGAAAAACTCTTATGGCAAAATGTTTTGCGTCAATTTTACCTCCATTAGAACTTTCCGAAGCTCTAGAACTGACAAAAATTTATAGTATTTGTGGACTTTTATCTTCTGATCAACCATTAATGACTCAAAGACCATTTAGAGCTGTTCATCATACAGCATCTGCAAATGGTATAATAGGTGGAGGTACAGTTCCAAAACCAGGAGAAATTACTCTTGCACATCGTGGAGTTCTTTTTTTAGATGAAATGGTTGAATTCCCGAGAAATGTATTAGAAGTTTTACGCCAGCCTCTAGAAGATGGTGAAATTGTTATATCAAGAGCAAAACATTCGATAAAATATCCTGCAAAATTTATTTTGCTCGGGGCTATGAATCCTTGTCCTTGCGGTTATTTAGGTGATAAAGAAAAACAATGTATCTGCTCAGAATTTCAAATCAACCGTTATCAATCAAAGCTTTCTGGTCCATTATTAGATCGAATTGATTTACAAGTTGAAGTGCCACGTCTGACATCTGAAGAATTGTTGAATGCGAAACCTGCTTCAGAATCGTCTTTTGATATTCGCAAAAGAGTAATAAAAGCTCGTAAAATACAAGCTGAACGTTATAAAAATGATGGTATTTTTACAAATTCTGAATTGACATCGAAATTAATTAAGAAATATTGTCAAATAGATGATGCAAGTGCTGAAATGTTAAAAGTTGCAGCGGTAAAATATCAGCTTTCAGGTAGGCGTTATGACCGAATTTTAAAACTTGCAAGAACTATTGCCGATTTAGAAAATAGTGAAGTTATAGCTCAAAATCATATTATGCAAGCTCTACAATATAGAATGTTAAATCAACAATAAATGTTTAAGGAATGCATTCCCAGTATCGTTTGTGTTCATCCCAAGGACAAATATCATTTACCGCATAATATGTACACCCAAATCCGTTATGAACATTTGAAGAATTAATATCACAGTGTTGGATGTTTTTATTAGGAGTTAATTTGTCACTATTTTTATCGAAGAAAAAAATGAAAACATCATATCCTGCTCTATTTGGACCTTTTTTTCCATTAATATCAACAGTATAGGAATTATTCCATTGAGTAGAGACAACATTCCCGACAAAATAAATTGTTCCATCTCTATCTATAATTGCATTTTCTTGAAACATATTCGTAGTATTTAAAGAACTTTGCTTGTTTAATGTTTTATATATAGAGCTTAAATTGCCATTTGTTGTATCAAAGCATTTATTAGATTTTATATTTTGTATTGATCCACAAAAATCTGGAGCTTGTAGTTCTTTAAAGAAACTATTAAAATGTTCTCGTCGTAATTCTATAGTTGGGTTATCTGTTACAAAGGTATTGTATACGCTATCATATTCTATGTGTAATTTGTTATGAATATTATTTATTACAGAATACGCTTTTTTAAGTTTTACTTCTAAAACTTTTTTTTGATATTTATTTATTAATGTAGGCATAGTAAGAGCAGCAACAACTCCAATAATCCCGAGTGTAATTAAAACTTCTGCTAAAGTAAATCCCTTTATCCCCTTATACCAAGCGACCTTCGCGGGGGGGGGGCAACCCTTAACGCTTTGAAATTCATAGTTTCAGCCTCCTTCTTTTTTTATTATTTCATATTTTTATATTAATGTCAATGTTTAACCTGTTAGATTAAAAAATCCAGCAATTAATCCAACTAATGCTGATATTCCTAAATAAAATAGGGGATCTCGCTTTTCTGTAATACTTGTGATAAATAATCCGACAAGAAGGATCACTCCGCATATATTTATATTATTAATAAACATATCAACCCCAACAGCAGCTAAAAGTCCACAACCTGCTGGTTTTAATGTGTATATAACTGATTTTACATATTTATTATGTCTGAATTGCTCTAAAAGTTTTGAAATAATAATAATTATTATTAAGGAAGGTAAAATTACAGCAGTTGTTGCAATTAATGCCCCTTGAATTCCTGCAGTAGAAAAACCTGCAAATGTTGCAACATTTACACCAACAGGTCCTGGGGTAATTGAAGATACTGCAATCATATCGGATAATTGTTTTGTTGTATACCATTTTTGAACATCAGCTATATGATATAAAAATGGTAAAGTTGCATACCCTCCACCAAATGAGAATAGACCAATGTGGAAAAATTCTAAAAATAATTTCAAGTAAATTATCATTATTCTTTCCCTCCATGTTCTATTTTATTTTGGAATGGAAGCCAAAGTCCTATAAAAATAGCTAAAATTATTAAACCTGCAGGAGGTGCTTTAAAGCAAGATGAGAGAATAAATATCATAAAAAATATTACGCATGTAAATTTGTCTACTATACTTTTTCGCCACATTTCTTTTACTGCAAGAAATATTAAAATTAGGACTCCAACCCCTACTCCCCAGAATATGCTTTGGATAAATTTAAGATTTATAATTTCTTCTAATATTCTTGCAACCAATATGATTGAAATAAAAGCAGGAGTTACAATTCCTAATGTTGCAGTAATTGCACCTAACGTCCCCCTCAATCTGTAACCTGTAAAAATAGCCGTATTTGCAGCTATTATTCCAGGGATACTTTGACTAAGGGCATAATATTCACATAGTTCATCATCGCTAATCCAATTTTTTTTATCAACAAGTTCAGATTGTAGAAGTGGCAAAATAACATATCCGCCACCTAATAATAATGTTCCGACTTTAAAAAATGTTTTGAAAATTTGATAAAGCGTTTTTTCCATATAATTTATTATATATAGACAAAGTACATGTACAAGTTTTTTAAATTTTAGTAATAAAAATAAGGTAAGATTCTTAAAATCTCACCTTATTTTTATTAATTTATCTAGTTTTAAGTATTTAGTTGTTTAAAGTTGCCTTTAATCTTGCCATTGCTCTTGCGATGGCGGCTTCTGCTCTTTTTGCATCGATTTCAGCGTCCATTTCTGCAAGTCTTGCTTGTGCTCTTTTTAGAGCATCTTTTGCTCTGGCAACGTCTATTTCATCTCCGCATTCTGCTGTATCAGTTAGAATTAAAGCTTCGTTATCTTTGAATTGTAAAACACCGCCCATTGTTGTAAAGTATTTTACATCTTCATCTTTTACGGCTTTTGTAACTCCAATATCCAAAGCAGCCATGATTGGAACGTGATTTTTTAATATACCAATTTCTCCATTTGTTGTT
The DNA here is from genome assembly GCA_944326635.1 of Candidatus Gastranaerophilales bacterium. Lineage (GTDB taxonomy): Bacteria > Cyanobacteriota > Vampirovibrionia > Gastranaerophilales > Gastranaerophilaceae > Stercorousia. Next base: position 12,571 of record CALVEU010000021.1, read on the forward strand.
TTAGTATATATTTCATTTACGTCTTCATCAAAGACAACTCTTTCATGTGTAATTATTTTTAAATGCATAATTTATTATCCTTTAAGAGTTTTTGCTTTTTCGATTGCTTCTTCAATTGTTCCTACCATATAGAAAGCTTGTTCCGGTAAATTGTCATGTTTACCTTCAATAATTTCTTTAAAGCCTCTTATAGTATCTTCTAATTTTACATATTTACCTGCAATACCAGAGAATTTTTCAGCTACAAAGAATGGTTGTGATAAGAATTTTTGAATTTTTCTTGCTCTGTTTACAGTCTCTTTGTCTTCTTCTGATAATTCGTCCATACCAAGAATTGCAATGATATCTTGTAATTCTTTATATTTTTGCAATATTTCAAGGACTTTTCTTGTAGTATTGTAGTGTTCTTCTCCAATAATATTTGGGTCTAATACTCTTGAAGATGATTCTAGCGGATCTACTGCAGGATAAATACCTAAAGATGCAATTTGTCTTGATAATACAGTAGATGCATCTAAGTGTGAGAATGTTGTTGCAGGTGCTGGGTCTGTCAAGTCATCTGCGGGGACATAAATTGCTTGTACAGATGTGATAGATCCGTCTTTTGTAGATGTAATTCTTTCTTGTAATTCACCCATTTCATTTGCAAGGGTTGGTTGATAACCTACAGCTGACGGCATACGTCCTAATAGAGCTGATACCTCGGAACCTGCCTGAGTAAATCTGAATATGTTATCTACGAATAATAATACGTCTTGTTTTGAAAAATCTCTAAAATATTCAGCAGCTGTAAGAGCAGATAGACCAACTCTCATTCTTGCTCCTGGTGGTTCATTCATTTGTCCGTAAATAAGAGCTACTTTGTCGATAACGCCAGATTCTTTCATTTCATTCCACAAGTCGTTACCTTCACGAGTTCTTTCTCCTACACCTCCAAATACAGAAACACCTGCATGTTCCATTGCGATGTTGTGAATTAATTCCATGATTAATACTGTTTTACCAACTCCGGCACCACCGAATAGACCGATTTTTCCACCTTTTTGGTATGGTTGTAATAAGTCAATTGCTTTAATACCTGTTTCAAGAATTTCAATGTTAGTGTTTTGATCTACTAATTTTGGAGATTCTCTGTGTATTGGTAAATATGTATCAGTTTCAATTGGTCCCATTTTGTCAACAGGATCACCTGTTACATTTAAAATTCTACCTAAAATAGGTTTGCCTACTGGAATTTTGATTGGCTCATTTGTGTTAATAACTTTCATTCCTCTTTTTAAACCGTCAGTTGAAGCCATTGCAACTGCTCTTACTTTATTAGAACCAAGCATTTGTTGAACTTCTGCTACGATGTATGAGCCGTCTTCTTTATAAATGTGTAGTGCTGTGTAAATTTCAGGTAAATCCCCTTGTTGAAATTCAATATCAATTACAGGACCTATGATTTTAGTAATTAAGCCCTCATTTTTAGTTAATGTATCCATTTCCTCTCTCCTTTTATATTCAAATTATATTACAAGAAAAAAAATAAACAATAATTAAGATTTTTATTAATATGTAAAATTTATTCATATTACACTAGCAAAAAAATTTTTTCTCATGTATTATTACATTCATAATAAATTTATATGGATGATATAATGCAATTATTGATTGATAAAGAACTAAATTCCAGTGACAAAATATTGAAGCCTGACTTTAATTTAAGAACTGGTCGAGAATTACTCGCCTTTTACCTCCAAACGAAGTTTAAACAAATTCTTGCATATGATAAGCGTTGTGAAACTCCTATTTTTAAGGAAGTGAGTCCTACATTTATTGCAAGATTTACAAAAAGATTAATAAATAATCCTTCTCGTCGTTTTCTTATTGGTATTACAGGTGAGTCTGCATCTGGAAAATCTACTATGTGTAGAGAAATTAAAAATATTATTGAACAATTAGCAATGCCTGTATCTGTATTAAGTACAGAGAATTATTTCAATGATATTTCTGATTTAATAAAAAAATATGGAAGTTTTGATAATTTAACAGATAATGGATATGATATAGATGCTCCTGAAAGTTTTCAACTTGATTTGTTGAAAAATGATTTGGAATCATTAGCTCAGGGGGAAACAATTATGGCTCCTAGATATGTACCAAATGGCACAGGGGTATCTATTCCAAATTCATTAGAAGTAAGATCTGATAAGGTTGTAGTTGTAGAAGGTATTGCAACTATGTATCGAGATGTAAAAGATGTGTTTGATATAAAAATTTATATTGAAACAGATAATACAATAAGAAGAGAACGATTTATAAAAAGAGCTAAAGCAGAACGTAATCAAAATGAAGAAAATGCAATAAAACAGTGGGAATATTTATTGCATGCTGGAGAAAAATATGTTTTGCCAGGCCGAGATTATGCTGATTTTGTAATTGATGGAAATTCTGATTTAAGATATTTTGATCAAATTTTAGAATATATTCACACAATTACGAATAATTTTCAGTAAATGTTAAATAATTTTTATATATTTAAAACCCTATAATGTCTTGATTTTTCTTGTGTTTTTATTTTTGTAAGGCTTAATATTTTAGACTTTTTTGCTACAATATTAAAAATATGCTACAATTAAATTAGTTATATTATTGTGAAATTTTTAAATTAAATACACTAAATAATTGATACTATAATAAATATATTTCACTATAATATTATAGGATATAATAGAAATAGGTGGCAAGTGAGTAAAAATTTTATTGATAGATTTTATGAAGAAGATACACAAGATCGCTTTTGGAGCTTAAATAAAAAAATAGGCGTCTTTTTAGGTGTTCTGTTTCTTGGAATTATTATGATAAATACAACAGGATGTACTCAAAATGGGACAGAAGAAGTTGCAGTTGAAGAACCTGCTCCAGTGGAAGTGCCTCAGGATAAAGTAAAAGTTGGTAATGACGGAGTAAATGCTGCAATTGCTCCTGATGATGTATCTATTGTAGCAGATCAAGCTGCTAAAGATAATACAATGATTTCTATGTCTGTAGAAGATTTAGGAAGATCAGATCCATTTTTACCGGAAAGGGAAAATGTTGTTAAACAAAAACCAAAGCCGAAACCAAAACCAAAATTTGCAGCAGATCTATTGCCACCACCAGAATCTTTATCATTTGATTCTACGGCTACAAGTATCGTTTCAACAAAAATTTCTGGAATTATGTATGATAAATTTAATCCGTCTGCAATTTTAAATATAAATGGAATGGATTATCTTGTACGATCTGGAGATTTAATAAATGGTTACAAAATATTGTCAATAGGAAAGGATACTGTGACTGTACAATATGGTGCAAATGTTTATAAAGCTAGTGTAGGTGAATTGTTTACCGGTAGTGGTGTTCATTATAATTCAATTTCTAATTTAGAACACAAGTTTGGAAGTAGTAGTAATAATCAATAAAATAATAAAGGATAATAAAAAGGATATTAATAATCAGGAGCAGATATGAAAAATAAAATTGTAAACAAAATTATTGCAAGTTTAATGTTAACAACATTTGTTTTTTCAAATAGCATGTTAACAGTTTTTGCGATGGAAGATGCAGGAATTATGCAATATGGTATGAATAATAAACCTGCATTAAGGGATGAAGGGGATTATTCTTTAAGATTAAAGGGTGATGTAAGTTTTATTAAGAAAAATCCTCAAATAAGCATAAGTTTACGAGATTCTGATGTTAAACAAGTGTTGCGTATGTTTGCAGATAAAGCTGGTATGAATATTGTTTTCCATAGTTCAGTGTCTGGGAATGTAACACTTGATTTAGTTGATGTGCCTTTAAATCAAGCATTTGACATGGTTATGGAAATTAATGATTTAAACTATGTTGTCGATGGAAAAACTATGATTGTTGCAAAAGCTGGTACTAGTGGGTTTAATTTTGCAAAACAAGATATGACTTTAATTCCAGTAAAATACTTGAATGCGGCTGCTTTAGCTGAATTTTTAAATAAAAATATTTATGGAATTCATAGACCAGGTTTTTCTGATTCTGATATCGTTACAACAAATCCATCTACAAATGAATTGATTGTTTTTGGTACTAAAAATGATGTAGCAATAGCTAAAAAAATAGTTGATAAATTTGATAAAAAACCTCAAACAACAACTTTTAAAGTAAATCATACTACTCCTGCAGAAATGGCTAATATGGTTTGTAATTTGTTACTTCCAGCGGCTGGTTCTGGAGCTGGAGGATCTAGTGGAGGCGGAGGTGCAACAGCTGCATCAGCTCCAAGTACTCCTCCACCACCTCAACCAAATTCAAGTGTTCCTGTAAAGGATGATAGTGGAGCTGCTACAGGCGGAGCTGCAGGAATTGTTACTGGTGCCGCTGCAGATGCCGCAGGCGGAGATAGTAGTGGAGGCGGAGGCGCTTCTGGTGGTGGAAGTATGACTTTGAATGCTGGGACTATTGCTTGTACTGTTGATGGACAGTTAAGTGGTTCTGTAAGTTCTTTCAATTTGCAAAATATGACAGTTGCTTATTATTCTCAACTTGGGACTATAAGTATAATTGGTGGCTCTGAAAAACAGATTGAGATGATAAAAGATTTTATTGCTCAAACTGATAAAAAACAACCACAAGCATATCTTGAAGTTGCGATTATAGAATTAAATGAAGAAGGTAGTAAAACTTTACAAAATAACTGGACATTCTTAAGTAATGCATTTTCAGCAACTTTTGATGGTGAGACTACAAAAACTGATCCAATGCACCCAATATTCTTAAAAGGTAGTGGGTATGAAGTATGGGATATCAGTGGAGATGAACCTGAATTAATTAGTACAATAAAACCTTTTAATGGACCAGTTAATATTTCTTATGCAATCAATTATTTAGTTAAAAATTCAAAAGGTCGTGTTGTTTCAAATCCTAGAATTTTGATAACAAACGGAGAAGAAGCTACAATTGATATTACTCAAGATTATATTGAGTCAACTGAAACAGAACAAAGTGCATATACTGGTGGTACTTTGGCTACAAGAACTTATAATATTGGAAGTGATGCTGGTATAAAAGTAGGTATAACTCCATTTATAAGTCCTGATGGATATGTAACTTTAAATATAAAACCTGAATATGCTACTATTTTATCTCAAGTTACTGCTCAAGATACAGGAGGTCAGTATATTGCAGCTACTTTATTGTCAAGACGTAACCTTGATTTGAAAAATGTTAGAATTAAAGATGGTGAAACTTTAGTTATCGGTGGTCTAATCGGAGAAGAAGAACAAAAGACTATTGGAAAAGTCCCAGTATTAGGTGACTTACCTTTAATTGGTACTTTATTTAGATCTACATCTTCAACTAAAAAGAAAACTGAGATGGTTATAATGCTTACTCCTAAAATTATAACTGACACAGAAGATGCTACAGGTAATATAGAAACATTATAATTATTAAGCAAATAAGATGAAGGAGCTATTAAACAGATTAAAAAACAGTGTTAATTTTCAAATACTGAATAAGATAGATAGTACACTATTGGAACAATATAAATTTGTTCCAATTAGTGTTAAAGATAATTTCTTGTTTGTTGCAATAAATTCATCTTCTGATAAGGATGTTATAAATTTAAAGTTAAAAGAATATTTTCCACAACAAGTAAAATTTATACAAGTTCCAGATCAGGATTTATTTGATTTGATTTCAAGTCTAAAGCAGGATATGCAAAAGGATTCAGCAGATGATGGAACTTCAAAACAGGTAAAACTAGGGGAATTATTAGTCCAAAAAGGTTATATTAATGATGTTCAACTTTTGCAAGCTTTAGCAGAAAGTAAACGTCAAAAAATACCTATTGGTTCAACTTTATTTAAGTTAGGTTTTATTACATTAGCCCAATTAAAAGAAATTCTTCATTTACAGACTGGTTATGAGTTAGTTACATCAGAACAGTTAGCTTCGCAAGAAAAATTTATAAAAATATTACCTGAAGATTTTATTAAAAATAACAAAATTATCCCAATATCATCTGATGGTAAAACTTTAATTTTGGGGGTTGTTACTCCTGTAAAACCTGATGTTCTGAAAGACATTATTTATTTAACAGGGCAAAATCCGAAACAGTTATTGATGACTCATTATGAGTTTGAAAATTCTTTAAATACCTTTTTTAGCGAACAGAAAAAAGAAACTGAAAAGGTAATTAAAGAAATTGAAAGTGAAGCTGAAGAGTTTGAAGTTGAAGAATCTCTTGCAGATATGGTTGATAAGCAGTTAAAGGATTCAACCGGTTCTGTTGCAAAATTTGTAAATCAGATTATTACTAATGCTATTGATAACAAGGTATCAGATATTCACATTGAACCTAGACTTAATGGATATATTGTAAGATATAGAAAAGACGGTATGTTGCAAAAGGTTCTTGATATTCCTCCAAAAGTAGAAACATCTGTAATAGCTCGTTTTAAAGTTTTATCAAGGATGAATATTGCAGAACACAGACGGCCTCAAGATGGTACTTTTTCTATAAAGTATAAAAATGGATCTTATGATTTCCGTATTAATACTTTGCCGGTGTCTGGTAAAGAAAAAGTTTGTATTCGTGTATTGGCGCCTGCTGTAAGTTTGAATGCTGCAGATAAAAATATAAACCTTGTAGGAGGAACTCCTGAAGATATTGTAAAAATTAAGAATATGGTTAGTTGTCCAAATGGTATTATTTTGACATCAGGTCCTACTGGTTCTGGTAAAACAACAACTTTATATTCTGTTTTAAAAAGTTTGAATGATGAAGATGTAAATATTACAACAATCGAGGACCCTATTGAAATTAAGTTGGAAGGTATTAACCAATCTCAAATTAATGCGAAGGCAGGTATTACTTTTGCATCTTGTATGCGTGCGATATTAAGACAAGACCCTGATATCATTCTAGTAGGTGAAATTCGTGACTATGAAACATTAGAGATTGCAATTTCAGCTGCATTGACAGGTCACCTTGTATTAAGTACTGTTCACACAAATTCAGCTGCAGCAACTGTTACTCGTTTGATTGAAATGGGAGCAAAGGATTATTTGGTATCTTCTACTTTATCAGGTGTTATTGCTCAACGTCTTGTAAGAAGATTGTGTGATGATTGTAAGGAAGAATATTTTGCAACACATGACGAAGCAAGACAAATTTTGGCTAATGAAGATGAAATTCAAGAGTTTATGAAAAAACCAATATATAGAGCTAAAGGTTGTAATAAATGCGATTTTTCAGGTTATAAAGGCCGATTAGGTGTTTATGAAATTATGACAATTAATAAAGAAATTAAGCGATTGGTAGCAATGGGAGCTCATGATTTAGAAATCGAGGAAGCTGCTGTAAAAAATGGAATGAAAACATTACACCAATCTTGTTTTACTCATATATTAAATGGAATGACCACTATTGATGAATTCGTAAGGGTTCTAGGGGTTGTTAATGAATAGGAGCAAAAATGGCAATATATAGTTATATAGCATTAAAAAATAATAAAGATATTGTTAAAGGAAAAGTTGATGCAGCTGATTTAAGAGAAGCTCGTGAAAGTATTAGAAAACTTGGTTTTATCCCTACAAAAGTATATGAAGAAAAAGGTAAAGGGGATGAAAAAGATGATAAAAAGGATGTAAAAGCCGGCAAAATTAAGAAGTTAGGTCTTCAAGATCGTATGGATTTTACGTCAACATTGCAAATTTTGGCTCAATCTGGTATTCCTATTATTGAGTCATTGATGTTTATTGAAAATGATGCTGCAAAATTAAAAGTTAGACTTGTAGCAAAAGAGTTGCGTCGTCAAATTATGGGTGGTGCAACATTTGCTGATACAATTGCAAAGTATCCTGATCAATTTGGACAAATTTATATCGGTCTTGTAAAAGCCGGTGAAGATTCCGGTGAATTGGAAAAAACATTACAGCGTTTGTTAGAATTATTGACAAAAGAAGCAAACATTCGAGGCAAAGTTATTGGTACATTGATGTATCCGATGTTTGTAATTGTTTTGGCTGTAATTATTGTACTTGTTATGTTGATGTTTGTATTCCCTGTATTTAAAGAAATGTTTGACGGAATGGGTAAAGAATTACCTTGGATTACAGCAACATTAATGAGTGCAGGTATTTTCTTAAAAACATATTGGTTTTTTGTTCCGATTATATTGGGTTCAATTGCTGGATTTTTCACTTTTATTATGAAGTGGCAGCCAAGTAAAAGAAAGATTGATGAATGGGTATTAAAAGTTCCGTTATTAACAGATTTGATTCAGTATTCAAATTTCGCGAACTTCGTAGCCGTTATGCAAGTAGCATATGATGCCGGTGTTCCAATTATTGAATGCTTGTATCTTGCGAATGTTACATTGACGAACCATACATTAAAAACTAAAGTAGAAACTGCAACTTTGAAAGTACAACAAGGACAGCATTTGTCTGTAGCATTGAGATCAACTCGTGTAATGCCTAAGATGATTTTATTTATGATTGCAACTGGTGAACAATCAGGTCGTTTAGGTGATATGTTATTACAAGCTACTGCTTTTATTGATAAAAAACTTGATGCGATTATTGATACAATGACAAAAATGATTGAACCGATAATGCTTATTGTAATTGGTAGTATCGTATTAGTATTGGCATTAGCTCTATACTTACCATTGTTCAGTTCTTATATGTCAGATTAATAAGGTGGATAAATGAAAAAAACTTATGTAATCACAGGTGCAACATCTGGTATTGGTAAAGCATTGCTTAATTCACTCGTGAAAGATAATATTGTTTTTGCCGGTTATCGAAATGAAAAATATGTTGAAGATTTAGAACGTGTTGGCGCTATCCCATTTTATGTTGATATGGAAAGGAAAGAGTCAATTTCTCAAGCAGTTGCTTTTATAAAAACTAAAACAGAGTGTGTGGATACATTAATAAATGTTGCAGGTTGTGTAGTTGCAGGTGTTATGGAAAAAATACCTGTCGATAATATAAGAAAACAGTTTGAAGTAAATACTTTTTCACATCTTGATTTAACACAAAAACTTTTACCTTTATTAAAAGAAAATTCAAAAGTAATTAATATAAGTTCAATGTCAAGTTTTGGAATTTTTCCTTTTGTAGCTCCATATTGTGCATCCAAAAGAGCTCTTGATATTTTATTTAATGCAATGGCTATTGAATCTAATCTCAATGTAATTTCAGTAAAACCAGGGGTTATTGCAACTCCATTGTGGGATAAGTCTGTTGAATTAAATAAAGATGCTATTAATAATTGTACAGGCTATGATAAAGAAATGAAATATATGGTTGCTAATGCTCATAAAAATGGGGTTAAAGGCTTGAGTGTAAATAAAGTTGTGGATTTAATTTTAAAGATTGATAAAATGGATAGGCCGAAACCTTCTTATACAGTGGGGCTAGATGCTAAGGTTGCCGAAATTGTGTCAAAGCTTCCACAAGGTTTAATAAATATATTAATAAAGCAAGGTATAAAATCTAAGATTTCTTCTGTAAAATAGGAGAAAATGTTATAGTTGATTACCTTTTTAGAGATTACAAAATCGTATATTCATGATAAAGTGATTAACAAAGAGGTAAATTATATGAAAATAGCTTTGTTAAATCACGGATGTGCAAAAAATTTAGTTGACAGTGAATTAATGCTTGGACTTTTAGCTCAGAACGGTCATCAGGTAACATTAGATGAAAATGACGCAGATATTGTTGTTGTAAATACCTGCTCTTTTATACATGATGCAGAAAAAGAGTCTGTTCAATCAATTTTACAACTTGTAAATGCTGGTAAAAAAGTTATTGTTACAGGTTGTCTGCCTCAAAAATATAAAAGTGAATTGAAAAAAGCTATTCCTGAAATTTCAGGTATGATTGGGACTTCTGATATAAAGGAAATTGTAGAAGTTGTAGAACATGTTGCAAATCATAAAAAATATTCAGAACATGTTTCAGAAAAACCAGATTATATTTATCCTGAAAATATTGACAGACAGCAAATTACAGTAGGTGCAAGTTCTTATATAAAAATTGCTGACGGATGTAACTATCATTGTGGATATTGTATTATCCCAAATCTTAGAGGTGAATATCATTCAAGAACCATTGAAAATATTGTTGAAGAAGCAAAAAGTCTTGTTGGTAAGGGGGTGACAGAAATTGTTTTGATTGCTCAAGATACAACAAGTTATGGGATTGATTTATATGGTAAGCAAGCATTGCCTCAACTTTTAGAAGAATTAAATAAAATAGACGGTCTTGGCTGGATAAGAATTATGTATGCATATCCTTCTCAAATGTCTGATGAATTAATTGACACAATAGCTAAATTAGATAAGGTTGCTAAATATATTGATTTGCCATTACAGCACAGTAATGCAGAAGTTTTGAAA
>CALVEU010000022.1 GCA_944326635.1 Candidatus Gastranaerophilales bacterium
ACACAATAGCTAAATTAGATAAGGTTGCTAAATATATTGATTTGCCATTACAGCACAGTAATGCAGAAGTTTTGAAAGCTATGCGCAGACCTGTTATGGATTATGAAAAATTAATAAATAAGATAAGATCAAAAATTCCTAATGTTGCAATTAGAACTGCATTTATTGTCGGTTATCCGGGGGAAACAGATGAGCAGTTTGATGAATTATACGATTTTGTTAAACGTATGAAATTTGAAAAAATGGGTGTCTTTGAGTATTCAAGAGAAAAGAATACTGTATCTTATTCAATGGAAGATCAAGTTCCTGCGAAAATAAAAAAACAAAGACATAAAAAATTAATGACGTTACAAAAGAAAATTTCAAAAGAAGTAAATGAATCATACATTGGCAAATCTATTCCTTGCATAGTTGAAGGATATACTGATGATGGTGTTGTAATTATGAGATCAGAACATGATGCTCCTGAAATTGATGGTATGGTTTATGCTACATCAGAAAAACCTGTAGTTCCAGGTGATATTGAAAATGTCTTGATTAATCGTTCTGATGATTACGATTTATTTGGAATTTTACAAGATTAATAATGTGTAGTATAATTTAAAAAATTTATTAGTAGGGTTAAGAATGGAATTTGTAGAAAACAGAGAAGTAGAAAAAGAACAGTTAAAAGCTATATTTAGAGATATGGTGAAATATTCACCTTCAAAAATAATTGGGATGTTGGGTAATGCAATTATAGTTCCAGTTTATACAAGTTTATTATCTCCAGATCAATATGGACTTTATTCTTTATCTATTGCTGTTTTATCATTCTTATGTATTATATTTTCAGATTGGGTGGGATTATCTGGTTTGAGGTTTTTTAAGCATCATCAAATGATGCAGGATATGCCTAAATATTTAACAACATTAGTTACGATGTTGGTTACAAATATTTGTTTAATGTTTGTTTTGGCATTGACATTCAGGCATAATTTTTATGAATTTTTCCATATCCCTGTGAAGTATTTTTTAGCAATTCTTGTATTGATAATACCTGTTGCGATAAGAGCATTATTATTTCAACTTTTACGTGCACAATTAAAGTCAATGTCTTTTACATTATCGACTATTGTAAATCAGTTTTTGACAATTTTATTATCAATATTTTTTGTAAAATTTTTCCATTTAGGGGCAATTGCTTTGCTTTTAGGTATGGGAGTTTCAATATCTCTAATTGATATTTTATTAATTTATCAAAGTAATATTTTATCTTGGTTTAAATTGCAAAAAATAGAATGGGCTTCTGTATTGCCTATTATGAAGTACGGGATTCCTATTGCCGCAACTTCTTTAAGTGCTTGGATTATAAATCAAAGTAATAAATTTATTATGAATAGTATTCATGGATTTTCTGAAGTTGGTATTGTAGGAGTTGCTTACGGGCTTACATTGCCATTGTTGATGACAATTTTTTCTATAATTACAGTTGCAGCTATTCCAAGAATTATAAATATGTATGAAGAAAAGATTGATGTAAGACCTTTGATATCAAGATTTACAGGTTATTATATATTGATTGCATTGCCTATAATTACAGTAATTTCTTTATATTCGGTTGATTATGTTCAAATGTTGTCTTCAAATGAAAAATTTTTAGTAGCATTTAAGTTAATTCCATATTTTGCATTTGGGACATTTTTTATGGCATTGACTGATTATACAACTCTTCAATATCATTTAGCAAATAAGACTTACATTGATTTTGTAATTAAATTAACTTCAGGTATTGCTAATGTTGTGTTAAATATTTTATTAATTCCTAAATATGGTTTAATAGGTGTTGGCATGGCAACATTGATTGCAAATTTTTTATATTTTCTTCTCAGTGTAATTATTGTATTGCCTGGGCTACGATTAATTTTTCCAAAATTAATTTTTAACAGAATGCTTATTTCTGTTGTTCCAGCGATTATTTTGTTTGTGCTATTTCATAAAGTTTTATTTTTGCCGGCTTTAGCAGAAATGTTGTCTTTAATGTTTGTGTTTTATATTTGTTATTGGTGGCTTGCAAAAACAGTTATGAAACGAAAAGAACAATAATCTTGTATTTACAATTGTTAATATTCTAGCAACAAAAAATCTTTTTCAATTTTATAATTAAATCTGATTATGCGTAAATATTAAATATTTGTAATAATAAATAGAAAAACGCATACTCTCTTGTTAAGATAATAAAACTAGTTAAATATAAATATTTGATTTAATAAAATTGAAAGGATAAAGTAGATATGATTAGGGTTAAAGCTGGAAAAAGAAAAGTTGTAGCATCTGCCTTGACCTTTTGTTTCTTTTTACAACAGTCATTTTGTTTGCAAGTTTTAGCGACTAATATTTCTGGAGTAGAAGGCAATAACGGGATTTATAATATAGATCCAACTGCGATAAATGGTGATATTGGATTTAGAAAATATCTTGATTTCAATTTAAGCCAAGGGGATATTGCTAATTTAATATTTCATAATGGCACAAGTGGAAAAGATATATCTACTTTTGTAAATTTAGTTGATAATCAAATTAATATACAAGGTATTGTAAATTCGGTAAATAAAGCCGGAGATTTTACAAATGGAAATGTAGTGTTTGTATCACCAAATGGCATGGTTGTTGGTTCAAGCGGTGTATTAAATGTTGGGTCATTATCAATAATGACTCCTGATAGTCAAGCTTATGAAAAATATAAAAGTGACCTTTCTAGACCTTCATTAATACAAGATTATGAATCAAGATTGAGTGTTCCTGGTACAGGTACAGTTCAAATAGATGGAAAAGTCTTAGCAAGAAATGCCATAGATATAAATGCAGCTAATATTGATATTACTAATAGTGCACTTATGCTGGCTGGAGTAAAAGATTCTACAAAAATTCTTTCAAATAATCAAGCTGATAATTTATTTAGCAAACTTGTAAATACTGATAATTTAAATCCAGCAAACGGTTTTGCAAATGAAAATGGCAGTATTGTAATAAAATCATATGGTAGTAATGGTGGAACTCGTATTGCTGGTGATATAAAAAATTTCGGTAAAGGTAATACTGAAATTACTAATACTGGTTCTAAAGGTATTAATATCTCAGGTAATTCAATTAACGGAAATGGTGATACATTGCTTGTAAATAGCAATGGAGCTGTAAATGTTTCTGGTTCATTGATTAACCAAAATGGTAAATTATCAGTTGATAATACAGGATCAGGAGTTTTAATTGCTTCTACTGGCTTGTTAAATAATAAAAATGGGGAATTGTTAGTTACAAATTCTGGTAATGATGGAATTATTGTAAATGGTAAAGTTAACAATTCATATGGAAATACAACACTTACTAATACTGGAAAAAATGGTGTTAAAGTTGCAAATGGGGCTTTAATTTCAAATAGTACAAATTCTGTTACTATTAATAATACTGGTGCAAATGGAATTAATGTTTTAGGAAATGTAAATGCAAATGGTATTAACATAAATAACAAAAATTCAAATGTTGTACTTGGTGACAAAACTGGAAAAGATTATTTAGCATCAGCTAGTGATGTTAATATTAAAATTGATAATGGCAGTTTATTAAATTATGGAACTACTGCTAATTTAATCAAAGCTGATAAAAATTTAAATATAGAAGTTAAAGATGGTACTATTGGCTTAGGCGCAGGAAATTGCTCTGATGGTGCTTGTACAGGTGTTGATCCTAATTCAAGAGATTTTAACAAATCTATTAATATCAATGTAGGTGGCAAAATTAAGGCTACTACAAATGATACTAAAGGTTCTGGAAATAATTATGTAATTAATATGGCTAGTCGCGGTTCTGATATGAATATTGACAGAATCAAAGCTGATGGACGTGTGATATTAATATCTGATTATGATGAAAACGGAAAATCGGGCTCTTTATTGAATGCAGCTTCAGATTCTTCTCTTGCGAATGTTGAAGGTACTTCAATTTCTATGATTTCAAGTAATAAGATTGGAGCTTCAGATAATAAACTAACATTTAACCAAACTGATAAAAATGGTGGAATGGATGTATTAGCAATAAATGATATTAATATTAAAGGTCTAGATGATAAATATACACAAACAAATGTTTGTACAATGATTTCTCGAGAAGGAAGTATTAATGCAGAGTTTTCTGGAAATACTAATATTCGAGAAATTACAGCAGCAAAAGATCTAAAAGTTGTTACAAGAGGTGCAGAATTAAATATAGAAAATTTAGGTTCTGTTCCTTACACTCCTCAAGATTATTATGGACCAAACGGCAATATAAAACCTAAAAATGTTGACTTGACTGCATTAGATATAAATAAAGGAACAAGAATAGATCCATTATTAGCTGATTCTAAAGTTACTGTGGAGAATGGAAGATTACAAGATGATGGTAAGTTAACAATTACTGCAGATAATGTTTATGTTGATGGAAAACATATATCACAGGGTAAAGATGGTTTTTATACTGAGGAAGATAATAGAACAAAACCAGTAAATGGTAATAATATTGAAATAACAGCAAAACCAGTAAGACCAGAGGATGTAACAGCTATTGGTCGAGATGAAGATGAAAGAAATTATTATTATGATACTCCACTAGATACTGATAGTGATAGTGATACTGATACGGATACCGATGTCGATACGGATACAGATACAGATACGGATACAGATGTAGATACTGATACGGATACCGATGTCGATACTGACACAGATACGGATACTGATGTAGATACAGATACAGATACAGATGTCGATACCGACACAGATACAGATATCGATACCGACACAGATGTTGATACTGACACAGATGTAGATACTGATACGGATACGGATACCGATGTCGATACTGACACAGATATCGATACCGACACAGATGTTGATACTGACACAGATGTTGATACGGATACAGATGTCGATACTGACACAGATATCGATACCGACACAGATACGGATACAGATGTAGATACTGATACAGATACAGATGTTGATACAGATACAGATGTCGATACCGACACAGATACAGATATCGATACCGACACAGATGTTGATACTGACACAGATGTTGATACCGACACAGATGTCGATACCGACACAGATGTTGATACCGACACAGATGTTGATACCGACACAGATGTTGATACTGACACAGATGTTGATACCGACACAGATGTCGATACCGACACAGATGTTGATACCGACACAGATGTCGATACCGACACAGATGTTGATACCGACACAGATGTTGATACTGACACAGATGTTGATACCGATTCAGATGTGGACACTGATTCAGATGTTGATACTGACAGTGATACTGATTCTGATATTTCAGATGAAGATATGGGTAAATATGCTTATAAACAAAGAGTTGTAGATTATAATGTTAACTCAATAGATAAGCGTCAATATATGAGATTCAGTACAATGGATAGTAGGAATCCTGTTCAACTTGCAGAAAATACCCAAATAGATTCATTATTGGATATTTCAAGAGGAGGTATTGCAGTAACCCATCATAATGATTTAAAAGTTGGAGATGTTGTTCCAGTTCAAATATCATATGGAGACTTAAATATCAATGCAGATGTTAAAATTGTATCAGCAAATGACAGAAGAGCTGGTGCCGAATTTATTAACCTAGATCAAGCTACAGCAAACAAAATATTATATATGAATATAATGCTGGAAGAACAAACAGCTGCAAGAAATAAGGCTAATGATTTATCTTATATGAATTAATTATAAAAATAATAAAAAAAGAGTTTAACATTATTGTTAAACTCTTTTTTTATGCGTAACGTCTGTTGTAGTTGTATGTTTTTTGGAATATTCTATCTTGGCTTAAATCCCATTGAGGAGCAGGTCCTTTACTTGTTGTGTTTGCGGTTTGTTGAGTGTTTTGAGATCCTAGTTTTGCAGCTGTAGATTGTAAGCCATTTGCTAATTTGCCCCAGTCAAATTTTTTGCTTGATTTGACTGTGTTTGTTGCTGTATTTGTAAATCCGGTCTTAACCTGTTCATTTATTGCTTTTTTCGTTTTCCTGTCAAGTCCTCCGACAACTCCATCTTTTATAGTTCCTCCGGCAGATGTAACAGCATCTGCAAATTGAGTCTTACTACTATCTAAAGCTTGTTGAGCAATACTTGTACCATTAGGAGAAACACTTGTTAATTGTTCTGATAAGTCATTTAATTGTCCTTTTGCCCATTTTGCATCTGTAGAAATTGTTCCATTTGCCATTTGGGCTTGAAGTTTTGCGGCTGTAGATTTCCTTGCTTGTTTAGTGCTCATGCCTCCAAGACCTTCCATACCTTCTTTCTCGATGGTATCGTTGACTGTTTGTCTTGCTACGGTATTTGCTGTTAATTTTTGAGTAGCCTGGTTTGCTTGTTTATTTATTTGTTCAAATGTATTGCCTAAATTTTTAGTTGAATTAACAGCTGCAGCACCTGTTTGAATTGCACTAGCAGCACTTGTTAATGCTCCTGCTAAATTACCGTCAGCTGCATATGCTGCAGTTTTAGTAACATTCGCTGCCATTTGTCCATAGTTCCCAACCATTTCAACAACGGTACCAACTTTTTGCATTACATTACCAGTGGTAATTAATGCTGCCCCAGCTCCAAATGCCCAACTCATACTTGCTCCAAGGGCAACTAATCCCTTACCTGCAAGATTTACAGCTTGACCTGTTTGTGAAACTAGTGCACTGATTTGTTCAATTGTTGTTGCAGTTTCTATAACTTTGTCTGTTTTAGATTGGTTTTGTGCTATTGCTTTTGAATTTTGTTGGTTTACTTTTATATAATTAGCATTTGTTTTATTCATTTTTGTTATTGTTCTAGATGAACTTCTTTGTAATGAATAAATTTGTTGTCCATTGCTTTGAAGTAGAGTTACATTTGCACCAATTATAGTTTGTAATTCGTTGATTCTATCTTGGTTTGGATTTGTTGTTTTTCCACTATTAGGATCTCTATTTATAGAAAAAGATGCAGAACCAAGTAATGAATCTAATTCATTTTGAGCATTTTCTACTTCTGTTTGAGCTTCTTCTGTTTCTTTTACTAATTTTTGTAATTTTTGATTATCTTTTTTTAAATCATTTTCTTGTTTTTTTAATTGTGTTTGGAATTTTTTATCATCTTTTTCAATTTGTTTGTTTAATTTTTGAGCATCAGAATCAAATTTTTCAACAGTTTTTTGATCATTTTGTGTATCTTTTGTTAGGCTTTCAACTTCATCTGCACTTTTTTCAGCACTCGCAGCAGCAGCTTTGCCGTCAGCTGCATTATCAATAGATTTAATATCTTCAGTTGAAGATTTGTTGCTTCCTGTTGTTTCACCTGATGCGTTAAGTTCGCTTAAACTTTTACTTGTGTTCAAGTCGTTAAGAGAATTTGCTGTTGCTGATGCAGAATTTTTAACACCAGGAGCATCAAAAATAGAGCCTGTCATTTGCATATATGCAGGTTTATTCGCAGAAGCTTTCTTGGCTTGTGCTCCAAGATTAAGCTTTATTGCGTTTATTTTACCTTGGTTGTATACATTTGAAACGCTCATAGCTCTCCTGCTTGTTAATCTCTCTTAAATATATAAAAACTTCCTGTTTCCCTTGATTTCAGCATGTTTGCATGTTGTTACAATTGTTAACAATTTAAAATGTTTGCTTTAATAATATTTTTTTGTTAAAATTAATCTAGTATTTTAGTTCATTAAAAGAGGGAGAAATAAATATGAAACTAATGGAAGGTAAAAAAGGTGTTATTTTCGGAGTATCAAATACTCATGGAATTGCCTATGCTATCGCAAAACAATTATTTGAAGCAGGTGCTGATATCGCTTTTACATATGCTGGTGAAGCAATGGAAAAACGTGTAAGACCTTTAGCTGAAGATATGAATGCTAAAGTTATTATGAGCTGTGATGTAACAAAAGAAGATGAAGTTGCAGCTGTATTCAAAGAATGTGAAAGAGTATATGGAAAATTAGACTTTGTAATCCATGCGGTTGCTTTTGCTGCTAAAGAAGATTTACAAGGCAGATTTATTGATACATCAAAAGCTGGTTGGGATTTAGCATTAGGTGTAAGTGCTTATTCTTTAATTTCATTATGTAAACATGCTGAACCAATTTTAAATGAAGGAGCTTCAGTATTTGCTTTAACATATTTAGGTTCTGAATATGTAGTAGCTAACTACAATGTAATGGGTGTTGCAAAAGCTGCGTTAGAATCTTCAATGAGATATTTAGCTGCTGACTTAGGTAAAAAAGGTGTTAGAGTTAACTGTATTTCTGCAGGAGCTGTTAAAACCCTTGCTGCTAAAGGTATTTCTGGATTTGATAAAATGCTTAAAGCAGCAGTTGCAAAAGCTCCTCTTGGAAGAAATGTTTCATTGGAAGATGTTGGTAAAGCTGGTTTATACTTAGCATCTGACTTATCTACAGGTACAACAGGTCAAATCTTGTATGTAGATTGCGGATGTCATGCTGTATATGCTTCTTTGGAAGAAATGGAAATTATTGCAAATTCTATTCCAAAAGCTTAAGGATAGTAAAAAATAAAAAAAGGGGAGCACTGTTTTGTATGTGTTCCCTTTTTTATTGAAATATCGCAAATAATAATGTATAATAATAAAATGAGAAAGGAGCTAAAGATGAAAAGATTTGAAGTAGTGCGTGCACAAAAATCTTACAAATTTGCTGATAATTGTGTATGTCTGTCTACACATGCAGTGCTCGGGGGGGGGGCAATTTAAAGCTTGCTCCACAAGACTTTCTGGGGTTATTTAAAAAGTTAGTATTTGGTCAGACAACACATTTAGGTTTTACATTAGCAGAGGTTTTAATCACTTTAGGAATTATCGGTGTTGTCGCAGCGATGACATTACCTATTTTGATTTCTAATTATAAAAAAAATCTTGCTGTAGAACGTTTAAAGTCAACTTATTCTATCGTAAATCAAGCGTTCACTCATTCAATTGCAGAAAATGGTCCTGCTGAATATTGGGATTATGATTTAAGTACAACAGATTTTTATGCAAGATACTATGCTCCTTACATAGAAGGTGTAAAAATATGTAATTGGAATGAACAAGATTCCTCTTGGACTGAATCTTGGAACAGTGGACTTCAAAGAGCTTGTTCATCTATGGCAGTTACTGCTGAAGGAGAACGTGTAAATATAAATAATAATCAAAATAAATATTTATTGAAAAATGGTGTTGGGGTGACTTTGGTGTCTGGGAATCAGGCTCTTACAATTGATTTGAATATTAACAAACATAAAATGATATATGGTGTTGATGCTTTCCGTTTACAACCTAATTCTATAGCTACTGGGGATCCATTTACGGGGTTAACTTTTACAAGAAAAGATGCTTGTAAAATGGTTGTAGAAAATAAAAGGACTTCAGATGGTAAGACTTTTACACAGCATTGTAGGGAAGGATATGGACATCATTATTACGGAAATACATGTGCTGCTTTGATTCAGTGTAATAGTTGGCAGGTTCCTAAAAATTATCCTGTTAGATTTTAGATGTTATTTAATAAATTCTCTTTTTGTGATATTCTAATGTCATACGAAAAAAAATAAGAGGGATTTTTATATGACAGCAACTAAAATTGAAGATTTACCTACAGTTTATGACCCCAAAGAAACTGAAGATAGTATTTATAAATTTTGGGAAGAAGGCGAGTATTTTAAAGCTGATGCAAAAAGTCAAAAACCGCCATATTCTATTGTAATTCCACCACCAAATGTTACAGGTGTTTTGCACATGGGGCATGCATTAGATGAAACTTTACAAGATATTTTAACTCGTTACCACAGAATGTCTGGTTATGAAACTCTTTGGTTACCGGGTACAGACCATGCTGGGATTGCAACTCAAAATGTTGTTGAAAAGATGCTTCGTGAAAAAGGGCTTTCTCGTTACGATTTAGGTCGTGAAAAATTTTTGGAAGAAACTTGGAAATGGGCTAATGAACATAAATCTGCAATTTTGGACCAATGTAAGCGCTTGGGTGCTTCTTTTGACCGTTCAAGAGAACGTTTTACATTCGATAAAGGTTGTTCAGATGCTGTAAAAGAAGTATTTATAAGACTTTATGAAAAAGGTTTGATTTACAAAGGGAAATATATTGTAAACTGGTGCCCTCGTTGTAATAGTGCGATTTCAGATGTTGAAACAGAATATGCAACAGAACAAGGACATATGTGGGAAATTTCTTATCCTTTGAAAGGTGAAAGCGGTGCAATTATTGTTGCAACTACTCGTCCTGAAACAATTTTTGGTGATGTTGCAATTGCTGTTCACCCATCTGATCATAAATATTCAGAATTAATAGGAAAAACGGTAATAATTCCACTTTCTGGTAGAGAAATTCCTATTATCGCTGATGAATATGTTGACAAGAATTTTGGAACAGGTGCTGTAAAAATTACTCCAGCACACGATCCTAATGACTTTGAAGTAGGTAAGCGTCATGGATTAGCTCCAATCTGGGTTATCAATAACGATGGTACAATGAAGGCTTGCGGTCAGGTTCCTCAAGAATTGCATGGACTTGACAGGTATGAAGCAAGAGAAAAAATTATTGGAATGCTTTCATATAATAATTTCTTATTGAGAACAAGAGATCACGAACATAATGTTGGAAAATGTCAACGTTGCGGAACTACTATCGAGCCGTTACTTTCTGAGCAGTGGTTTGTTAAAATGGAACCACTTGCAAAAGAAGCTATTGCAGCTGTTAAAGATGGTAGAATTAAATTTGTTCCAGACAGATGGGAAAAAAATTACTTAGGTTGGATGGAAAATATTCGTGACTGGTGTATTTCTCGTCAATTATGGTGGGGACACCAAATTCCAGCTTATTATCATAACGAAACTGGAGAAATGGTTGTTGCAAAAGAAAATCCTGATCCAGAAAATTATACTCAAGATTCAGATGTACTTGATACTTGGTTCTCGTCTGGCTTATGGCCATTTTCTACTATGGGTTGGCCAAATACAGAAAGTGAGGATTTCAAAAAATTCTATCCTACTACAACTCTTGTAACTGGTTTTGATATTATTTTCTTCTGGGTTGCAAGAATGATTACAATGGGATTGGAATTTACAGGGAAAGCTCCTTTCTCTACTGTATATATTCACGGTCTTATAAGAGATGAAAAAGGTCAAAAGATGTCTAAATCTAAAGGCAATACAATTGATCCGGTTAAAATTATTGATAAATATGGTTGTGATGCTTTAAGATTTACGATGACTTCATTATGTACATATGGCGGTCAAGATATCAAAATGAGTGAAGAAAGATTTGAGTATGGCAGAAACTTTGCTAATAAAATCTGGAACGCTTCAAGATTTGTATTGATGAACCTTGATGGTGTTGATAATAAAGATATTGATTTTGATAATTTGACAATTGCTGATAAATGGATTTTAGATAAGTTAAATAAAACAGCAAAAGAAGTAAATGATAATATTAAAGAATTCAGAATTGGTGAAGTTGCTCATGTATTATATGATTTCTTCTGGAATTCATATTGTGATTGGTATGTTGAAATTGCTAAAATTCAACTTCAAGATACAGGATTAAAAGCAAATACTCAGCGTGTTTTAAGATATGTTCTTGATATGTCATTGAGAATGTTACACCCTGTAATGCCTCATATTACTGAAAGAGTATGGCAATTAATTCCAAAAGAAACAGAAACTAAAGCTTTAATTGTTGCTGAATTTCCAATATTCAAAGAAGAATTGGAATTTCCTAAAGAAGCTCAAGAAATGGAACTTGTATTTGAAACAATTACATCATTGCGTAATGTTCGTCAAAGTTTCAATATTTCACCTTCAATTAAATGTGATATTGAAATTAGAGCTGAAAAAGATGAAAAACCAATTTTTGAAGAAATTGAAGCGTATATTAAACGTCTTGCAAGAGTTGAAAATATATCTTATGCAGATATGAATGCCCCTGTTCCTCCAAAGAGTGCTACAGCTGTTGTTTCTGCTTCAAAAATAATATTACCTCTTGCTGATTTAATTGATTTGGATGCTGAAGTAGCTCGTCAGCAAAAGAAATTGGACAAACTTACTGCTGAAAAAAAATCTCTTTTAGGCAGAATTAATAATCCTAAGTTTGTAGCTAATGCCCCTAAAGAGCTAATTGAACAAACAAAATCGAGAATTTCTGAAATAGAAATTCAAGAAAATACAATTTCAGAGTTAATAAAATCTTTGAAAGCATAGAATTTGAGAGCATATATAACATGTGAGGTGATAACATCTCACATGTATTGTGCTGTTTAAATTGTTAAGAGAATTTACAAATCCTTTACAAATTTTTAATCATTTGTTACAATAGTCACAATAGTAACAGATTAGTGTCTTATGACAATTGGAGTAAAAATGACATCAAGTGAGTTAGATTTTGAAGAATTATTGAAACAATATGATTACAAGTTTCAAAAAGGTGATTTAGTAAAAGGCATCGTTTGTGGTTATGACAGCCAAGGAGTTATGGTAGATATTGGAGCTAAGACTATTGCTGTTGTTCCTACTCGAGAAGCTGTTGATAAAGATGAAAATGTTGAAGATAAGTTCAAAAAAGGTGAAGAATATGAATTCCTAATCATCAGAGAAGAAGATGAAGATGGAAAATTCTTACTTTCTAGAAAGAAAGTTGACCTAGCTTATGCTTGGAAAGAACTTGAAAAAGCTAAAGAAGCTGACGAGACAATTCTTGGTACTATCGCAGGTATTGTTAAAGGCGGTGTTTTAGTTGATATTTCAGGTGTTAGAGGTTTTATCCCTTCTTCTCAATTAAGAGTTAAAGAAAATGAGTTAGAGGTTGGAGGTAAAATTGAGTTGAAAATTTTAACTCTTGATCCTCAACAAAATAACTTTATTCTTTCAAATAAAAAAGTTTATGAAGATAGTGCAGTTGAAGCAAGAAAAAATGTATTCTCTCAAATTGAACCTGGACAAATTGTTAAAGGTGATGTAGTTAGAATTACTGATTTCGGTGCTTTCATTGATTTAGGTGGTATTGATGGATTACTACCACTTTCTCAATTATCTTGGAGATGGATTGATCATCCTACAGATATTTTGAATGTTGGCGATAAAATCGATGTTGAAGTTATTGCCGTTGATCATGATAAACAAAGAGTATCTTTAAGTTTAAAAAATTTAGAACCAGATCCATGGTTAGAAGCAGAAAAACAAATTAAAGAAGGCGACAAAGTAGAAGGTACAATTACAAGAATTAAACATTTTGGTGCATTTGTTGAAGTGTTCCCTGGTGTTGAAGCTCTTTTACCTCATGCAGAAGTTGTTGAGTTGCAAAATCAAAAAGAATGTATTTTACAAGTAGGTGATAAAATAGATACTTACATCTTAAAATTTAATCCTACAGATAAACGTATTGCTTTAACCGTAAATGAAGAAAAAATCGGTTCAAGTGATTCTGAACAAACTGAAGAATAATTTTGATTAAATAAAAAAAAGTAGAGTCGTTAATGACTCTACTTTTTTAATGTGAAATTTTTATTTTTATATCATTCAAATGTATGATTTTACAACTTTTTCTATATATATTTTTTAATTAATACCGTATAATTTTTATAGTAATGTTGACTTTTGAAAAAACATTATTATAAGACTAATTGTAAGGTAGTAATTTTTAAGAGGAGAGTAACCCTATGGGTATGGCAGCTTCACAGGCAAGATATTTAGGTTTGACCGCTAGAAAAACTAATGTTGAATATGAAGGACAACAGATAAATCAGGCACGTACTGCTTTAGCAAATCAAAGTGCAAATACTTTTAATGAATTGCTTGCACTAGAAGTTCCAACAGCTCCAAGTACTCAAGATTATACAACTATGCAGTATTCATATACAGAAGGTACTTATGATGAAACAATTACTGATATGACAGAGATTACAGATGATCCTAATTATAATTATTTAGTAACTCATTATCATTATTCTGATGTCTATACTGGAATTAGAACAAATAAGGCAAATCCTCAAGTTTTACTTGATACGAAGGGAACATCAGGAACTATTGCTCAAGCAGATGTTACTTATGATGGGGTTAATGATACTTATACAGTAGGTGGTAATGCAGTTAACAAATATGATCCTTTAAATAAAGATCAAAGAGATAATTTTGAAAAAATATGTGAAGATTATCCTGATTTAAAAAATGAAGATTTAGATAATTTATTTGTATATACTGATACTGATGGAAGTATGAAGTTTACAACAAAAACAGAATTGGATAATGCAGTAGCAGGCACTTCTGATGCTAAAAATTATACAGTTCAATCTGGAGTGCCAACTTATGTTGGAAACTGTGAAGTTTCAAAATATGATCCTACTGATCCAAATCAAAAAGCAGCATACGAGAAAATTTGTGAACAATTCCCTGATGAAAATATTGCTTCTTCTGAGAATGTTTACACTTGGGAATATCAGGGAAGATCTTATTTTGCGTCTTTAGAAGATTTAACTTCAGCCGCAATTACAGCTCCAGATCCAGCAAAACCAACTGAAAATCAAGGTAAATTAACTTCGTATTATGCAGAAAATGTAAAAACAAAAATAGAAACCACAGAAAAAGCATTTGTTGATTTAGATGATTCTGGACGACCTCAATCAATAAGATTTGAAGATTCTACTGCAACTTATGCTTTGAATACTGAAACTATTACAGATGAAAATGCATATAATGATGCAATGAATCAGTATAATTATGATATGCAAGTATACGAAAAGAAAATTGCAGATATCAACGCAAAAACAGAAAAAATTCAAGAACAAGATAGGACTCTTGAATTGAGATTAAGACAGTTAGATACAGAACAAGAAGCTTTACAAACAGAAATGGAAGCTGTTAAGAAAGTTATTGAGAAAAATATCGAATCTACATTCAAAACATTCGAATAATATACATAAGAGGTTTAAATGGCTTACAAAAATGATAGTTACTTAGTAATAGCAAACAAATTTGGCTCAGCAAGTGGAGATGCAAAAGCTCAATTATGGGAAACTTATGACCAATTAAGAGATTTAACTGTCTCTGGGAATGGATTAGGTTCTGGTTTTGGAGCAACAGGCGGTTTTTTATATAATTTAGCAAGTTTATTTGCACCGTCTTCTTTTGCAACTGTATTTGGAGCTTCTGAATCTATGAATATTCCAGGTACTTCTTATGCTTCTAAATTTAATGGAGGATCTTCATACGGAATTGATTCTTTATATAATTATTCAGGTTTTCCATCAGGTGCTGCTCCTGTATCTTGGGGGTTAGATGGTTATGCTACTGGTGCTGCATCATCTATTGTAAGTGGATGGGGGACAGAATCAGGAGTTGCAACTGGTTATGCATCTGGAGTTGGAGGTATTGCAGATGTTGCAAGTGCTGCTGCTTATGGATTAGGGGCAGCTAATGGTTATGGATTCTCCATGAAAAATATAGTATTGCCTGTTGCTGGTGTGATTTCTGGTTGGGGCGGTATTATGCAGGCTGCAGCTCCTTATTTAGGAGAATATGGTTTACCTGCAATTGTTATGGGTAATTTGATGCAGGGAACATCTTCTGCTGCTTTAGCTGCTTATCAAAATGTAACCGGTAATATTACAGCTAATGCTGATACTATTTTATCAAATAAAGTTCGAAATATTGAAACAGTTTGTAAAATGCTTGATACTCAGGGCGATGTTGTTAAGAAGATGCTTAAAGAATCTATCGATGGTGATAGTAAAGCTATTCAAAACTTGTAAAATTATTTTACAAGTTTTTTATTTTTATTAAAGTTTTTATAAATTTATCCGTTAAATATCAAGTATGAATAACTATAGACTGCAAAAGATTAAGACATGTTAAGCAAATATTTCGCGTCATGGCAATATTTGAGTGTAGATTGTTTTAATATACATGTAGGTCTAAAGTGTAAGGAGAAAAATGCTTCGTGATACTTTAGAAATGAATATAAAAAGATTAATAGATTTCTTGATATATTCAAAAAATTTCCTGATAAGGAAAAATCCTATAAAAGCAATGTCAAATTCATTTGTAGAAGGAATTAAAGAATTCCTTACAATGAATAAGAAACGAAAGATGGCACAATATAGATTAAATTATCACCGTCATCAGTTTCAAAAAATGGAACAGCTGATTGCAGAAAATAATCAGCACACTTTCTTGAGGGGAAATCACCTCAATGAAACAAGGTAAAGGTAGATAAAAATGGGATTAATTACCTCACAAATCAGATTATTATATCTTCAACAACAAAGATTGGACTTGGAATATAAAATCCAATTGATTACTCAAACAAAAATGGGTTTGTCTCAATCTGTAAGTGATTTGACGCAAGTTGGTAATGATTATGATCCAGAGTCTCCGACTACAAAAATGCTACAGCAAAGACAAGCAAAGTTAAAGGTTTTAGAGCAGAAGTTGGATATGCAAATGCTACAATATCAATCAAGGTTAAAAATGATTGATGCAGAATATCAATCTTGTTTGGGTATGATTGATAAAAATATTCAAAGTTCATTCTCATATAGATAATATATAAAAAAAAACGGCATTTATGCCGTTTTTTTATATATTAGTTTGAATAAATAAACTTATTATATCATTTAATGCTGCATATTGTCTTTGAAGTTTATGAGATTGCTTTTCAAGAACATTTATTTGTTTTTTATATTCCATGATAGATGTTTGACATTCTCTTGCAGAATTATTTAAACTTTCTTGTACTTGTTGAGCTTCTTGAAGAACACTTTTCATCGAAATTCCAAGAGCTTCCATTGTTTGTTTAATAATTTGTGCACCGGTCTGTTTTGATACACCAGCTGGCAGTTGATTTATTAATTGTTTTAATACCGCAATATTTGTTGGAATTTCAAATCCTTCTAAGTCATTCGCAAAAGGTTCTTTTTCGATAATAGGAGGGGGTGTTAATATAGATGGTTGAGTAAAATTTTGAATATTTTGGTTTGAAAAATCATTTTGGTATTCAATATTTTCATTTTGCTCAAATTCGATTTGATTTTCTATAGGTTGTTGATTTTCAAATTCATTTTCTTGTTCTGTTGTATATTCTATTTCTGTATCATTGTTAGAATTTTGCGGTTCTTCAACTACAGGTATAGGATTTTCTACTACATTTTGAATTTCAATATCTGATTGTTTTTTTAGGGCTTCAACTATCTTTTTCCCTACGCCTTCTGTTATTCTATTACTTACCATCATTACCCTCTTTCACTGATTAATTATAATATAGCAAAGAAATAATTTCAAGAAAAAGTACAAATAGTTACGAAATGCTAAGAAAATATCAAATTTTAATAATAGTGTTATAATAAAAAAAATATATTGAAATTAAGGGGATTGTATGAAAAGACGAGCATTTATTAGTGTATATGACAAAGTTGGTTTAATTGATTTTGCAAAAAACTTAGTAGAAAAATTTGATTATGAAATTGTAGCAGGTGGTGACACTTATGATTTTTTACAAAGTGCAGAAATAGATGTAATTGATATTGCAGAATTTTCAAATTCATCAGGTTTTTTATCAAAGGATTTTGCTGCAATTAATGAAACAATTCTTGCAGGTATTTTATCAAATAGTTCTGATGCAAAAGAGTTAAATGAACTGGAAAGACTTGCAATAAAGTCATTTGATATGGTTGTTGTTAATATTTGTCCTTTAGAAAAAATATCTTTAGAGTCGATTGATGCTGATGAAATGCTTAGTAAAATTGATATTGCTGGAGTTGCAATATTGAGAGCTGGTGCAAAAAATTATAAAAATGTTACAGTTATAGTTGATAAAGTTGATTATTATGTAGCATTAAATGCAAATGATTTTGGAAGATTGAAGTTAGCAGTTAAAGCATTTAATTTTACGTCTAATTATGATAGATTGATTTGTTCAAAATTAGCTGAACAAACTGGTGAAAAACCATTTAAGACTTTTAATTTTGAAAAATTAAAAGATATGAAGTATGGAGAAAATCCTCATCAAAAGGGTGCTATTTATAAAACAGATAGAATGGTAGATTATGAAGTTTTAAATGGTAAAGAATTAACTTTTAATGATATTTTAAATGTTACTGAAGCTACTAATTTAATTAGTGAATTTTATGATGTAAATTGTGTGTCAATTATTCGACATACAAAACCTTGTGGAGTAGCGTTAGGTAGATCTTTATATGAAGCTTATACAAAGGCTTTTGATTGCGATCCTGTAAGTTCTTTTTATGGAACAGTAGGGTTTTCAAAAACTGTTGATGCAGAGGTCGCAAAACATTTAAATTCAATGGCTGTAGAGGTTGTTGTTGCTCCTGATTATGATGAAAAAGCTCTTGAATTATTCAATGATAATTCTGAAATTAAACTTGTAAAATTAAATACTCCATTAAAGGATTATAGAAGATTAACTGTGGAAGAAGTTATTTTGACTCCTTTTGGAGCATTGGTTCAAGATAGAAATAATAGTGAATTAGATAAAGATATGTTTAAAGTCGTAACAAGAGAAAAACCTACAGCAGAGCAAATAGAAGATGCTATTTTTGCTTGGAAGGTTGTAAAACATGCAAAAACGAATTCTGTTGTAATAGCTAGAGATTTTAAATCTGTTGCAATTGCACAGGGTCAAACAAATGCTTTATCTGCTGTTGATTGGGCATTAAACTATGCTTGTGACGGTTCAAAAGAGGCTGTATTGGCATCTGATTCTTTCTTGCCTGCAGAAGATTGTATTTATTCAGCAATACAAGGCAGGATAAGTTTAATAATTCAACCAGGAGGAGCTGTAAAAGATCAAAAATTAATTGAAGTTTGTGATAAATATGGTATTGCAATGATTACTACAGGAATTAGAAATTACAGACAATAGAAATAAGATTAAATTTTTTCTTTTAATATTTCTAATATTTGCGGATAATGGTTTATAACATTTTCAATTTGTAAATCATTTCCGCCTTTTTTATTTGAAGAAAATAGTGTAATCTCATTTGTTAATCCTCTTTCCCTTTCAGGGTTAACATATGTTAATTCTCTAATCCAGTCTTTAACGACAAGAACTTTGGTATGATTTAATACAGCCATTGCCCAAAACCATACATCATCAGCTTTAGGTGCTAATTTTATAAATAAATCTTCGTTGAGAATATCTTTGTATAAACAATTTGGAGGGTATAAAACTCCTCCTACACCTGTTAAGAAATTCATATAAGAAGCTTTTCCGCCTTTAATTTTTTTAGGCCATTTTTTATAAGGAGCAAGAATTCCTTTTTTGGTTTTAACTTTGTGTGCTCTATGACAGATAATACAATCTTTGTTTTCTTCATAGCTTTTTATTAATTTTTCAAGCCAATCTTTTTCATAATAAATATCATCATCAGCAGTAACAATAATATTATTTGGGTAATTTATTAATGTTGGGATTAATTTTGTATAAGAACGGAGATTTTTGTACCATCCTATAGTAAGTCCATTTTCTTTTAATTTTAAAACTTTTTCAGGAATATCTTTTTCTTTATTTGGGAATTGTTCTATTCCTAGCCATAGGATTACTTTTGAAGGTTTAACAGATTGATTAAGTAAAGAATAAAGAGTATAATGAATCTCATACATTCTTTGGGGAAAAGATGTAAGAGAAATAATTAATCCTTTTTCATCACCTGTCACTCCGCTCAAACTATAGTTTTCAATTTCTTTATCTAATGAATTTTTATCTATAGTTTTTAATGAGCCTCTCTTAAATAGATTAAGCATACCCTCATAATATTATATAAAAGATTATTTGCAAGGGGTATTATTTTATACTAGAATAATGTCGGAGGAAAGAATATGGAAATAAAATCATGGGAAGATTATTTTTTAGACTTGGCAAAGACTTGTGCAAGCAGATCTAATTGTATAAGAGCTCAAGTTGGTGCAGTAATTGTAGGAGATGACAAAAAAATTAAAGCAACTGGCTATAATGGAACTCCTTCAAAAGTAGAATCTTGTTATGAACGTGGAGAATGTTATAGGATTAAACATAATATCGAATCAGGTACAAGATATGAAACTTGCAGATCAATTCATGCTGAACAAAATGCTATTATTCAAGCAGGACAAGATAGATGTAAAGGTTCTACAATGTATATTTGGGGACATAACTTTATTTGTATTTTATGCAAAAGATTTATTGTTCAATCTGGAATTAAAGATGTCGTATTGAGAAAAGATGAAAATTCTCCAATTCTTCATGTGACAGTAGATGATATTAGAAGGGAACTTGAAGAAGATTAAGTAAATCTTGATTTTTAGTTAAAAATCATTAAAGCCATGCAGTACAGGTAGTAAATTCGATTTAAATTTAGTAATTTTTCTACTGAATTTGGATGATTTTTATCTGTAAGGTGTATAAATTTTAAAAATATACGCTATTATAGATATAGAAAGGCAGGCAATAATGTATAACAGCTTTTATCCGCAATATGATTTAGCAGGGAGAATACAACATACAAAGTTAGACACAGGTGTTGGAAATATGCCATCTGCAAGAATTTCGCGAGTAGAAGATCAAGCATCTCCTGATTTTAAACAAGTAATGTCAGGATTGGTTGAAAATTTGAATACAGAGTTGAATGCTCCTGATAATTTGCTAAAAGATGTTATGTCAGGAAGTGGTAATGTTGATATTCACGATGTGATGACAGCTATGGCAAAATCTGAGATTAGTATTAATGTTGCGACTCAACTTACAGGTAAAGTTATCCAAGCATACGATAAGATTATGCAAATTCAGGTATAAAAATATATATAAAACAGACTTGGAATAAATTAAAAATTTGATGCTTTCAAAGAGGGAGAAGAATGGACTTTCAAAAAATACTTGAGAATAAGCCTTTATTATATGGAGTAATTGGAGCTTTTGTCTTAATATTAGCATTGTTTGTTACAATCGGGATTGTAAGTTCATCAAATAAACCTTCTAATGGTACAGAAATTACAGGAGAACCGTTAAAAGCTGATGTTGATTTGTTGACAACTGATAATGCTGGTAAAGCTATTGAAATTCAAGCATTACTTGCGAAATATGACATTGCAGTAAGTAGAAGATTAGATGGTACAAAATCTATTTTGTATTTGAAAAAAGGTGATTGTAAAACAGGTAGAAAAGCTTGTTATACAACAGATAGAGATCAAGCATTAATTCAAATAGTACAAAGTGGTCTAATGGACCAAAATGTAGGGCTTGAAATTTTTGACAAAGGTGATTTTACATCTACTAAAGAAGATAAAAAAATAAGATTATCAAGAGCAATTAATGGTGAGTTATCAAGATTAATAAGAAGAATTAAAGGTATTGAAAATGCTTCAGTATTTATTTCAATTCCTGAACAGACAATGTTTACCTCAATGCAAAAGCCTGTAACCGCAACGGTGCAAATAACTCTGGCAAAAGGAGAAAAAGAAACAAGATTAGATCAAGTTAAAATAAAAGCTATTACAAATCTTTTATTAGGCAGTGTA
>CALVEU010000023.1 GCA_944326635.1 Candidatus Gastranaerophilales bacterium
ACTCTTTTATATTTAGGCATTGAAAATATAAAACTCGGGCCTACATTACCTGCATTTGTATCGCCAAATGTATTGAATATATTAGTCGATAAGTATAAAATAAAATCTGTTACAACACCTGAAGAAGATCTTAAGGAAATTTTGAACAGATGAGCGAAATAATTAATTTAAAAGATATTGAATATTCTGATAAAATTAATAAAAAACTTGTATTTGATAATGAGCAGAGTTCTTTAACTCTGCTCTCGTTTAAAGCTGGAGTAGAAAGAAGTCTGCATTGTGATGAAAAAGATGAAGTTGCTCAAATTATTGAAGGATTAGCAGATGTTACAGTTGACGATAAAATTTATAGATTGAAAGCTGGAGAAATGATTGTAATGCCTGCAAAAACACTCCATGGACTTAAAGCTGTGGAAGATACAAAGATGTTACTATTACGTCCAAAACATACTCACTAATTTTTTATTACGAAAAGTTACAATCATTAAAGTTTTTGAAATCCTGTACCGTTTAATATTTTAGTATATATACAGGAGTATTATGAGTTTAGTAATTGATTCTAATTTGGAATATTTACAGAACATATTGCATATAAGCAGGGTTACTTTTGAAGAAAAATATGCCAATATGTCAGTTGATGAGATTATTGAAGCTGAAGCTGCATCTGGGAATCAAAAAGCTATTGAGTTGGCTCAAGAATTAACTACAAATACGAGCCTTGTTATGGAATTATTTGATTTAGCTGATACAAATAATAAATATATGATTCTGCGAGAATTAACTGCTCAACAATTAGAGGTATTTCTTCCAGAAATGGAAGAAAAAGATTTACTTCAAGGGTTATTTTTCTTTACTCAGGATAAATTAATGAAAATGCTTGAAGAACTACCACCTGAACAACTTGTAAATACAGCTTTTGAACTTTTTTCACAAGAAGAAATTGTTCAATTAATGCCTGAGGAACAACTTGATAAATTTTTAACAAGTACTGATATTGATAAAAATAAAATTTTAAAACATATGCAATCAATTCCGCCTGAATATGTTGCTCAGGTTTTAGAGCAAATCACAGGAGAATCACATGAAAATATGGATAGTATTGATTTATCTAAAGAATTTGGGCAACTAAATCCTTTAGAGTATCAAGATGCATTAAAGGCTTTTCAACCTACCCAAAAGCAACAATTAGTTTTATCATTAGGTAAAGAGCATAATGAATGGTTTCAATTATTTGATGCTCATGCATATACAACAATTATGAATAGAGAAAAGCAACAACCTGAAATCGTTAAAGCAATGTCTGTTATTGAACCTGAATATATTCAAAATATGATTAAAGAATTGCCAAATGATTTATTATCTATAGTAATTACTCAAATGGATACTGAAAAATTTGCTGAAATTTTAATGGATAGGTTCCCTGAGGTTATAGCAGAAATAATTATGAAATAGTTTTCTCCCCTTTTTTTAAAGTTTCTAAAACAAGTTTTAGAGCTTCTTCAGAGAACATAAATTTCATATTTTTTCTTGTGTAAGCAGGATTAAGTTCAAATTTTTTGACTGTAATTTTCCCATTATATCCGCAAGCTGCATACATTAATCCGACAGGTTTTTCTTCACTGCCTGTGGGACCAGCAACGCCTGTTGTACAAATTACTATATCGCTTTTTGTTAGCTGTAAAAGTCCTTGAGCCATTTCTTTGGCACATTCTTCACTTACTGCTCCATAGTTTTTTAATGTATCTTCTGATACATTTAAAATTCTATGTTTTGCCTCATTTGAATATGTTACAAAATTTGCTCTAACATAGGCAGAACTTCCTGAAACATCTGTTAATCTTGAACTTATTAAGCCTCCAGTACAAGATTCTGCTGAAGATATTTGAATAGCTTCTCTTAATAAAATTTTTCCGATTTCATTTGGAATTTGTGATTTTTGGCTTAGAATAAATGCTTTAAAATTTAAAAATGCTTTTTTCATAAATTGATTTTTGAATGATAAAATTTTTTTGTCAATAATTCTTTACATGCAAAAATATTTTTTATGTAATATCATGTGATAACAGGAGAAAAATTAAGCATGGCAGTAAAAGAAAAAGATAGTAATTTTGGAATGTTACCTCAAAATATAGAGGCTGAAGAAGCTGTTTTAGGCGCAATTTTAGTAAATCCAAATGTAATTACAAAGGTTGTAGAAACTTTAAAACCTGAAAGTTTTTACAAACCAGCACACAGATATATCTATGAAGCTATGCTACAACTTTTCAATAGTAATGAAAGAATTGATATTGTATCAGTATCTGATGTTTTAAATTATAATTCAAAACTGGAAACAATTGGCGGACGTGCTTTTGTTAATGATTTATGTTATAAAACAATTACTACATCAAATATTGAATATTATGCAAAAATTGTTCAGGAAAAAGCAATAAAAAGAGCCTTAATCAACGCTGGCTCAGAAATAGTATCTTTTGGATACGATGTAAATCCTATTGATCAATCCCTCGATAGTGCCGAAAAACTTATATTTGACATCGCTTCTAAAAAGGCAACTACCGATTTGGTGCATGTGAAAGATTTGGTTTTAAATACTTATGAAAAAATTGAATATCGTTATGAACACAAAGATGAATTGACGGGGATTCCGACTGATTTTTATGAATTAGATGCTATATTAAACGGTTTGCAGCGTTCAGATTTGATAATCCTTGCAGCCCGCCCTGCGATGGGGAAAACAGCTTTTGCATTAAATATTGCACAAAATGTAGCTTTGAAAGCTAAAACTCCTGTTGCGATATTTTCTCTTGAAATGTCAAAAGATCAGTTAATGCAACGTATGTTGTGTTCTGAAGCAGAAATTGATTCTCAAAGAGTAAAAACAGGTAATATGCAAAGTAAAGATTGGGAAAAATTGGCTACTGCTATGAATGCATTTGCCCAAGCTCCTATTTATATTGACGATACATCAGGTTGTACAATCACAGATATTCGTGCAAAATGCAGAAGATTGAAAATGGAAGAAAAAAATCTCGGACTTGTATTGATTGACTATCTTCAACTAATGGAAAGTTCTGGCAGAGAAGATCGTATGCAACAGATTTCAGCAATATCAAGAGGTTTGAAAATCCTTGCAAAAGAATTAGATGTACCTGTAATTGCATTATCTCAGTTGTCTCGTGCAGTTGAATCAAGAAATGATAAACGTCCAATGCTTTCAGACTTGAGAGAATCAGGATCTATCGAGCAAGATGCTGATATTGTAATGTTTATTTACCGTGACGAATATTACAGAAAAGCTGAAGATGGAGAAGATGATGCTGCAGCTAAGGCACAATCAAAAGGTGAATCTGAAATTATTATTGCAAAACACAGAAATGGTTCAGTGGGTACTGTTAAATTACTATTCCAAGGAAATATCACCAAATTTAAAAATCCGATTAAAACTGATGCTTTTTAATTATTTGTGATAGTTTTTCCCCTGTTGTATTACAAAATTCTGTATATTTGTTTTTTTTATTTCCATATTCATTAATAAAATATTCTCCCCAATTTGCATGTTCGATTTTAAAATCACTTATAAGTTGGATAATATTAGGATTTTCAATATTTTCAATCTTATTATTTAATAAAAGAATAAGATTGAAAGGTTTGTTTCCTCTTTTTTCTTTAAGAACGTTGTATAAATTTATTACTTCTATTTTTTCAATTTTTGATTCATAGTTTGCGTATATAAAGTATATTATTTTAGGATTATTTATTATTTCGTTAAAATTTTCAATTCTTTTTTTATATCTATGTTTAAATTCATCTATTGTTAAATATTTATCATGTGGATATTTAGCTTTTAAAGTAGGGTTTTCCCAAGTTTCTTTTTTTATTATATTTTCTAAATATGTTTCAAAATTTGTTTTAATTTGTTTTGTAATTTCATTTATATCTGAATGTATACTCAAATCAAATGGGTATGTTTTTTCTCCATAAATTTTTCTAGGTTTTAATTTTGTTGCGGTGGTGAGGACTCTCGGTAAGCAGTTATAACCAAGAGATACAATTTTAAAATTTTGTTTTTTAAATTGAAAAAAATCGTATAGAGAAAAATAGAATAAAAAGTTTCTGGTATTTTTTCTAAGTTTTTTTGATAAAATCCAGCAGGTTAAAATTTTAATAATAAATTTCTTTAATTTTAGTATTAAATACATATATTTTTTAATATTATAAAATAAATTTAATGTATACAATTAGTCGTTTGTTTATTTTTTATTTAAGTAATCTTGAAAACTTTTTATATTAATTTTATATCCACAACCATCATGGAGTTTAGCTGGATAACAAATTTTTTTAGCCGGATAATTTTTGCACATTCTTAATCTGTGTTTGTAATCTGAACATAGACCATCTTTTGTAACAAGTTTGCAGGCAAAAATCAAATTACCTTCATCATCTTTACCTTTAATATAAAATCGTTTATATGCAGGGAATAGAAATTGCATTATTTTAAATTCTTTTTCGGTGTAAGTGTCATAACTGTACATATAATTGCAACATTTACCACACTTTTTGCATTTCCCTGTTATTTCATAGGTTACTTTTTCAGGAACAAAGTATGAGCGGATCTCATTTATTATTACAAATATAAAATCAGGTATATTCACAAAAATAGTATACCATATTTGCCAAGAAAATTATTTTATATTAATATTATGGAAGTTGATGAGGGAGTATTCATGTCAAAATATTATGTAAATAGAAATTATACAGCCAAAGAGATGGCTAGAGCTAATATATCTAAAAAATCAAAAAAAGGTGGAGGATTTTTCTCTACTTTAAAATTTATTTTCATATTAGGATGTGCTTGTGTGCTTGCAGGTGTTGCATCTTTGGAGTTATATCTTTCATCTCTTCCTCCAATTAATAATTTAGAACAATTTAAGCCTAATATTGTGACAAAAATTTATTCAGCAGATGATGAAATAATAAAGACTTTTACAGCTTATACTTATGAAAAAATTGAATTAAAAGATATTCCCGATAATTTAAAAAAAGCATTAATAGCTACAGAAGATAAGAATTTTTATCGTCATCATGGTTATGATATTGCAGGGTTAGCAAGATCTACAATTCAAAACGTATTAGCAGGCCATGTTGTTCAAGGTGCAAGTACAATTACTCAACAGCTTGCAAGAGTTTTATTTTTGAATAATGAACGTACATTTGATAGAAAATTAAAAGAGTTATTTATTGCAGCAAGAATTGAAAAAACTATTTCTAAAGATCAAATTTTAGAAATGTATATGAATAATGTATATCTTGGAGCAGGTGCTTATGGTGTAGAAGGAGCTGCTCAAATATATTTTGATAAACACTTGAAAAATTGTGATTTAGCAGAACTAGCTTTAATTGCGGGGCTTCCTCAAGCTCCATCTGTATATAATCCTTTCAATAATATGGATCTAGCTGTTCAAAGACGAAATCAAGTTCTTACAAGAATGTATAAAATGAGATATATTACAAAAGAAGAATATGAAAAAGCTAAAGAAGAAAAAGTTCATTTAGCTAAAGTCCCTCAGTTTTACACAACAAACAAAGCTCCATATTTCTGTGATTATGTAATGAAAGAATTAGAAAAATTAGGCTTTGATGAGACAGAAATTTCTCAAGGTGGTTATAAAGTTGTTACAACTCTAGACTATAAAGCTCAAAAAGCTGCAAATGAAGCAATTTTGAAAAATCTTAAAAATTGGGGATTGACAAGTGATAAAAACCAAGCAGCTGTTTTTGCATATAGCCCAATAGATGGTAAAATACTTGTATATTCTGGAGGTAAAGATTATACCAAAAGTCAATATGATAGGGTTACTCAAGCTGTAAGACCTCCAGGATCTTCATTTAAACCTATAGTTTATGCTGCAGCTATGGAAAAAGGAATTAGCCCAAATGATATGATTGAAGATAGACCTATTACTATAGGTCAGTGGTCACCTCATAATTATGGGAACAAATATAGAGGGAAAATACCTGTATATACTGCATTGATGGTATCATCAAATGTTTGTGCTGCCAGATTGATTAAAGAAGTAGGTGTGAGATCTGTAATACAAATTGCGAGAGTTTTGGGTATTGAAACTCCTCTAGAGTATGACTATACAATTGCTTTAGGTTCAAATGGTGTTAAATTATTCGAATTTACAAGAGCATATGGAGCTTTTGCAAATGGAGGTTTTGTAGTACAACCTTATGCAATTGAAAGAGTTGAAACATCTCGTGGTAAAGTCGTTTATCAAGCAACAAAAACAAAAATTACTCATCAATTGAGTATGAATACGGCCGCAGAAATGACTGCTATGATGAAAACAGTTATTACTAATGGTACCGGTCGTGCTGCAAATATTGGAAAACCTGCCGCAGGTAAGACTGGTACAACTGATGATAATAAAGATGCTTACTTTATGGGATATACTCCACATGTTGTTGCAGGTGTTTGGGTAGGTAATGATGATAATACGGTTATGAATAGATCAATTCAAGGTGGAACAGTTCCTGCTTTGATTTGGAAAGATGTTATGAAAGTTGCAACAGAACCTTATGGTAAAGCAGAATTTAATTACCCAGAAATTGAACTAATGCCTTTTGCAGCGGGTAGTAATGTTAAAATTATAGGAGATCAGGATAAGCCAAAACAAGAAAATAAAGTTGAAGAGCAAGCTGTGGTAGATTTAGATAATTCTGAGCCTAAATTGCCTGAATCTGTAAAAAAAATTGAGCAGACAAAAAGTCCTGCCCCTCAGCCTCAAGCTCCAAAACCAGTTT
This sequence comes from Candidatus Gastranaerophilales bacterium, assembly GCA_944326635.1. Classification (GTDB taxonomy): domain Bacteria; phylum Cyanobacteriota; class Vampirovibrionia; order Gastranaerophilales; family Gastranaerophilaceae; genus Stercorousia. The sequence goes on from CALVEU010000023.1 coordinate 6,808, forward strand.
CTAAACCTACACCAATAAGAGAAACAGCAGCACCTGTTCCAATACCTATGGCTGTTCCTGAAAGTGTACATTAAGGATGAAAAAATTATGGTAGATATTTATACTCCACATATTGGAACTGATGAATCAGGTAAAGGAGATTTTTTTGGCCCGCTAGTGATTGCAGGTGTGTTGGTTGATGAAACTAATGCAAAAAAATTTCTGGATTTAGGTATAAAAGATAGTAAAAAACTTTCTGATAAAAAAATGCTTTCTTTAGCTGTAGAAATTAAGAAAGCGGCTCCTCATTCTATAATTGCTATTTCAAATTCTAAATATAATGAATTGTACGCTAATATAAAAAATTTAAATAAATTATTGGCTTGGGGACATGCAAGAGCAATTGAAAATATATTAAATACAAATCATTGTGAATATGCTTTGTCTGATAAATTTGGAGATGAAGGTTTAATAAAATCTGCATTGATGAAAAATGGTAGAAGTATAAGATTAGAACAGATGTGTAAAGCTGAAAGTGATATTGCAGTTGCTGCAGCATCTGTACTTGCTCGTGCAACATTTGTGCAAAAAATGCAGGATATGGAAAATACTTATGGAATTAAATTCCAAAAAGGTTGTTCTGCATTGGTAAAGTCAGTTGCTTCTGATTTTATTGGAAAGTATGGTAAAGAAAGATTAAAAGAAGTTTGTAAAGCTCATTTTAAAACTTATAATGAAGTCTAGTAAAACGTTTGTTGTATTGCCTGATTGGGCAATTTATGCTATAATCCTGTTATAGAAACGGAGATTTTATGAATTTGATACATATATTTACGGATATTCCTATCCTTATTGTATTGTTTACTTTTTTATTTTCTATAATTTATTGTTTAAAAAATTATGTATATGTAAACAAAAATTTAAATATATTTTTAGCGTTTATTTCAAATTTTAAAAAAACAGATTTAAATTTTAGATTTAAAGAAATTGATGAGTGGATGTCTTTAAATCCTTATGTGTCAACTTTTTGGTTGGAATTTAAAAATACACTTGTTTTTTCTGAATCTATAGCTTTAAAGGGAAAAAATAATGATTTAACTTATAAAGAAGTATCATCAACTGTTCAAAATATTCAAACTACAGTTGATCCTTTGTATTTCTTTAACGAAGAAACTTTAATTACATCAAAATTCAATAATAAATTTTTGCAAACTGTTCCTACAGTTTTAACAGGTTTTGGGCCATTATTTACCTTTTTAAATATTGCAATTGCTTTTGGTAAAATAGATTTTTCTTCTCAAGAAAAAACAATTGCATCTGTAGCAGGTTTGATGTCTAGCATGCAGACTGCAGCTCTTGTATCAGTTGTTGCTGTTGGCTCATCATTATTATTTTTGATGTTTGAAAGAATTTCTTTTCAATTATTGTGTAAAAGACCTCTTTCTGTGTGTGAAGATTTTATGGGGAAATTGTTTGATAATATTTCTTCAGAAAAATTTCTATTAGAATTATTAAAAGAAACAAAAATCCAAAACAATTCAATATCAAATTTGATTACAGCTATGCCTCAGCATTTTAAGGTTGCATTAAATTCTGGCATTGCAAGTAATCTTGTACCATATCTTGAAAATCTTATTTTTGGGGTAAATCAAATGAATAAAAATATAAAAGAATTTGCTAAAAACGGGGGAAAATCTGATGATGTTGACGATTTATTTTAGTCAATTTCAAGGGGAATACATATGGCAATAATGATGAGAAAATCAAATAATCCAGAGGGAGATAATAATATCTTCTGGACGACTATGGCTGACCTTTTGTTAGGTTTGGCAATTATTTTCATGACATTATTTGTGCTTGCTATGACAGGTTTTACTCAGCAGAGCTTGGAACAAAAAAAACAACAAATTGAAGTTAATAAAGAATTAATTGAAAATTTAAAAAAAGCTAATATTGAAGCTCAAGTTGATCCTATGACTGGGGATATAAAAATTTCAGATTTGGAGCTTTTTGAATTGAGCAGTTATAATCTTTCTCCAAAAGGAAAAGAGTATCTAAATAAACTTATACCAATTTATATTAATACTATATTTTCTAAAAAAGAATTAGTTGATGAAATTGAAAATATAATTATTCAGGGGCACACTGATAGTCAATCATATGCAGGGATAAAAAATCCTGATGAACAGTATATGAAAAATATGTCTTTAAGTTTACAACGTGCTAATTCTGTTGCAGATTATATGTTTAAGACTAATTTTGATAAAAAATATAATGATAAGTTAAAAAAAATGTTGGTTGTGGAAGGTAAAAGTTATTCAGAACCTATACTAGTAAATGGTAAGGAAGATTATGCAAAAAGTAGACGTGTAGAAATGCGTTTAAAAGTTAAGAAATTAGATATTACAGAAGTTTTATTCCATGGAGTGCAATACTTAAATGATAAATAAAGATTTAATATTAGAAACAATAAATATGATAAAGCTATATAATCTAGATATTAGAACAGTTACAATGGCGATAAGCCTTAGAGATTGTATAGACAGTGATGTAGATGTTGTCTGTGACAATATTTATAAAAAAATTACTCATTATGCAAAAAATCTTGTAGAATATGCAAATGAATTTGAGAATGACTATTCTATACCTATAGTAAATAAGAGAATTTCAGTTACACCTATATCAATAGTTGGTGAGGCCTGTAAAAATCCTGATTATGTAAAAATCGCAAGAACTCTTGATAGAGCTGCAAAAGATGTCGGTGTTAATTTTGTTGGTGGATTTTCCGCACTTGTTGAAAAAGGTATGACAAAAGGAGATAAACTTTTAATTGAAAGTATTCCTGAAGCCCTTGCTCAAACTGAAAGATTATGTTCTTCTATAAATGTTGCATCTTCGAAGGCTGGGATTAACATGGATGCTGTTTTAAAAATGTCAGAAATCATAAAGAAATCAGCAGAATTAACAAAAGATCAAGATGGAATAGGTGCTGCAAAATTGGTTGTTTTTTGCAATACACCTGGAGATAATCCATTTATGGCTGGAGCTTTTTGCGGTATTGGAGAACCTGAATGTGCATTAAATGTTGGAGTTTCTGGTCCTGGGGTTGTTAGAGCTGCTGTTGAATCTCTAGATAAATCAGATGACTTGAGTGCTTTGGCTAATAAAATTAAACAGATAGCTTATAAAATTACAACGACAGGTGAACTTGTAGGACGTAAGTTAGCTGCGAAATTAAACATTCCATTTGGGGTAATTGATTTATCTTTAGCTCCTACTCCGGCTATTGGAGATAGTGTTGCTGGAATTTTCCAGGCAATGGGATTAGAACATGCAGGTGCTCATGGAACAACTGCAGCACTCGCAATGTTAAATGATGCTGTAAAAAAAGGTGGCATAATGGCAAGTTCTCATGTTGGCGGATTGTCAGGAGCTTTTATTCCTGTATCTGAAGATGCAGGAATGATTGATGCTACATCTAAAGGTTATTTAACGTTTGATAAATTGGAAGCTATGACATCTGTTTGTTCTGTTGGACTTGATATGATTGCTATTCCAGGTGATACTCCCGTTGATACAATTGCAGGAATTATTGCAGATGAAATGGCAATTGGAATGATTAACAAAAAGACAACAGCTGTTAGAATTATACCTGTTGTGGGAAAGAATATAGGAGATGAAGTTATATATGGCGGATTGTTAGGTAAAGCTCCTATAATGTCTGTAAATTCTTTATCATCATCAGGATTTGTCCGTAGAGGCGGTAGAATCCCTGCTCCAATCCATAGTCTAAATAATTAATATAGAAAGATGAAAGTTTATCTAGAGGATTTTTAATGGCTGAATCAATTCGTGTTTTTGAAAACAGTTTAAGAGATTATTTAATTAATGTTCAAACTGATTCTTACAATACAGGAGGAAAAGTTGAACAAAGATACAATAATCTAAAAGTTTATATGGAGCCAAAGAAATCTTCAATTCCTCATTTTTGGGTATCAGTTAATATATCTGCGGTTTGCTATCAGATTGACCCTGTTGAAAAAATTGATGGTAGTATGGGGTCAGATGAAAGATTTGTTACAATGTGGGCTGGTCGTCCTAATATAAATGGAGAATTAAAAAAACATTGGGTGTATATTACTAAATCTAATGAGATTCTTACTCAACAAGTTCAAAATGAGAAAAAAACTGAAGAAAATATGGAAATTACAAAAGCTGAGATAAAAGACGCTGCAGAATCTGTTACGGGTTCCGGAGTAAGACATAAATTAAGAGCTTTTGAATCAAGATTAAAGAAAAGAAGAACAAGACGTAAAAATAATTTGTAAAATTTATTTTTTTTCAATCATTGATTTTGATCTTAGTTTTCTGTGGTAAGTAATTGCAAATCTGTGGGCTTCATCACGGATTCTTTGGAACAAAAATAAAGCACTTGAATTTCTTGGTAGGATTACTGGTTCTGATTGCTTTGGCAAGAATACTTCTTCATGTTTTTTTGCCAAACTTACTACATCAATACCTGAAATACCTAATTCTTCTATAATTTCCATAACGCTTGATAGTTGACCTTTACCTCCATCAATAATCATTAAATCAGGTCTTGCCCATTTATCTTCTCCAAGATGTGATAATCTTCGAGTAAGTACTTCTTTCATTGAAAGGAAGTCGTCAGGTTTCCCTTCTGTTATTTTAACTTTAAATTTTCTATATTCTGATTTTTTAGGTAAACCGTTAATAAAAGTTACCATAGAGGCAACAGTGTTAGTCCCTTGAATATGTGAAATATCATAACATTCCATTCTGTGTGGGAAATTTTTTAGTTGTAATTTTTCAGCTAGGTATGAACCTATTTCATTAAAATCATCTCTGATTTTAGACATTTTGGAAATTTTTGCGTTATCAAGAACTACTTTTGCATTTTTATCGGCAAGCATTTGTAATTCTTTCCCTTGAGCAGATTTTCCATAACTTATTTTAACTTTTTTCTGAGCTAAGATTTCAAGCCATTCTTCATACAACGCTTTTTCTCCTATTGCTTCTAATTCATTAGATACAATTCTATCAGGGTATTCAAGTTTTAGAGTTGTATAATATTCTTTAAAAAATGTTGCAAAAAATTCAGTTCTGTCTTCTTCTTCTACATCGTATGTAAAATCTTTTTTATCAATCAGACGTCCTTCTCTAATCATAAGTATGACGATTGCAAAAATTCCATCATCAGCCATTAGAGATATTATATCTTCATTTAATTTAGTATTTTCATATACAACTTTTTGTTTTTCTAAAGTTTTTGCAAGGTCATTGTAGCTATCACGGAGTTTTGCAGCTTTTTCAAATTGTAATGTGTCTGAATATTTTTGCATTTGATTTTTTATTTGTTTCATTAATTCAGACTGTTTTCCTGATAAGAATAATTCTGCCTGTTTTACTATTGCTTTGTATTCTTCAGGAGTAACTTTGTTTTGACAAGGTGCCATGCATCTTCCAATGTGATAATATAAGCAAGGTCTGTCTTTGAATTTAGGAGTTTTGCATTGTTTAAGAGGGAATATTTTTTTTAGGAAATCTAAGGTTGCATGCATTGCTCGAATATCTGTGTATGGACCGTAATATTTACCTTTTTCAGGATTCATATTCTTTTTGCGGACAATTGTAATTCTTGGAAAATCTTCATTTGTGATTAAAAAATAAGGATATTTTTTATCATCTTTGAGTAAAATATTATATTTAGGTTTGTATTTTTTTATTAAATGGCTTTCAAGAATTAGAGCTTCGACTTCTGTATTTGTAATTATGTATTCTAATTTTTCAATTTGTGAAACAAGCACATTAACTTTTATACTATCGTGTTTTCTGTTGAAATAACTCATCACACGACGTTTGAGGATTTTAGCTTTTCCAACATATATTACTTCGCCTTGATTGTTGTAATAAATATAACAACCTGGTAATGATGGGAGAAGTTTTAAAGTTTGTTTTAACTGCTCATTCATAGCTACTATTATAGCATATATTATATATAGGATTGCAAAAAAAAATTTCACAAATTATAATACATTAGTAATATGATCATTGGATTAAGAAAAAAAGGATTTAAATTTTTAATAATTTTTTTATTATTACTTGTTGCATTACCGGTTTGCGCAGCTGTCCGTCCCAAATGGACTGATTTTTGTCCAAGGGGGCTGGAAAATTCTGAATATAAAGAAATTCAAAATTTTTGGCCTGACGGAACTAAGTCTACTCAAGCAATTTATAATTATTGGGCACAACGTCGAGTTGAATTTGAAAGAGATTTAGCTAAATGTGATGCTTTAGGATCTGGGAATAATAGCAGTTGTTATACAGTGTTAAAAGAACGTCAATTATTTGTAAATGAACAATATCGTAGAGATATACAACAAAAACAAATTACAAATCAGATTTGGCGTGATATTCATGATAAGGGATCTAGTCCGATAATGATTAATATTTTTTCTAGATAATCTTTTATTTAATAATAGTTGCAACTTGTTCAGTAATGTCATCTCCTCCAAATAATACAGTATTTTTTGGTAGCACCATGTTGTAATTCATAGAACGAGCTTTTTCGACAACTGCTGTTTTAATTTTATTATCAATGGCTGTTAATTTGTTGTTGTAAGATGTATCAAGTGCTAATTTTTGTTTATTAATTTCATTTCTGTATTTTTCTTCAAGTTGTGCAATTTTTGCAGGGTCTTGTTCTTTTGAAATTTCTGCTTTTGCTTTATCAATAGTTGCTTGCATATTTTGCATTTGTTTTTCCTGTTCAAGTTTTAATGCATTAATTTCTTTTGAATTTTTAAGGATTGTTGCTATATCAACGACTGCAATTTTGTATTCTGGTGTTGTATTTGAAATTGCAATACTGTTTATTGAATATCCTGCAATAAATGCACTTATTACGATTAATGTAGCTAGTATTTTGTTTTTCATATGCGTAAATCCTTTCTTATATAAAATAAGATAATATTGAATTATAAAAAATTTAATTGGTTACTTGGATTAATTTCATGTTTTTTGTATGATAATTTTGCGAGTACATGAAAACTCGGGTTATTTGCGGGGAAAAGCCTCGTTTTAATTAAGCCGAAAAGGAGAGAAAACATGAAAAAATCAATCAACGATTTAGGTGACGTTAAAGGAAAACGTGCTCTTGTAAGAGTTGACGTAAACGTACCTTTAGACGAAAACCACAATGTAACAGATGACACAAGAATTCAAGCAATTGTTCCTACAGTTAGAGCTTTGCAAGAAAAAGGAGCTAAAATTATTTTAATGGCTCACTTAGGCAGACCAAAAGGAGAATGGAAAGCTGAATTCACATTAGAACCTGTTGCAAAATATATGTCAAAAGTTTTGGGTGAAGACGTATTATTCGTAAAATCACCTGTAGGCGAAGGTGCTGATAAAGAATTAGAAGCACTAAAAGATGGTCAAGTAGCATTGTTGGAAAATATTCGTTACTACAAAGCTGAAGAAGCAAAAGATGATGATATGACATTTGCAGAAGAACTTGCAAAATTAGGTGATTTCTATGTAAATGATGCATTTGGTGCAGCTCACAGAAAACACACTTCAACTGCAAAAGTTGCTCATATCTTAAAACCTGCAGTAGCTGGTCTTTTAATGGAAAAAGAAATCAGATGCTTATCTCAAGCTCTTGATAATCCAACAAGACCATTCACAGCAGTAGTTGGAGGAGCTAAAGTTTCTTCTAAAATCGGTGTATTAGAAAACTTAATTGACAAAGTTGATAACTTAATTATCGGTGGCGGTATGGCTTATACATTCGTAAAAGCTAACGGCGGTAAAATTGGTAACTCTATTTGTGAAGATGATCAAATGGATGTTGCAAAAGCTATTGAAAAGAAAGCTGCTGATAAGGGTGTAAAATTAGTTATGGCAACAGATGTATTGGCTGCTGACGATTTCTCTGGTAACGGTACAAACAAAGTTGTTGCAATTAATGAAATTCCTGACGGATTTGAAGGTGTTGACGCTGGTCCTGACAGCCAAAAAGCATTTGCTGAAGTAATTAAAAATTCAAAAACTATTTTGATGAACGGACCTGTGGGTGCATTTGAAAATCCTAAATTTGCTGAAGGTACAAAAGCAGTATTGCAAGCAATTGTAGATGCAACTAAAAATGGTGCTGTATCTGTAATCGGTGGTGGTGATTCTGTTTCTGCTGCTAAAAAATACTTCAAAGCAGAAGATTTCACTCATGTATCAACTGGTGGCGGTGCTTCTCTTGAATTTATTGAAGGAAAAGTATTACCAGGTGTTGCTGCTTTAGACGAAAAATAAGCATAAAAATATATAAAAAAGCTCTCTGTTTCGACAGGGAGCTTTTTTGTGTTAAAATTGAAATATAAAAAGAGGGCATTATGAAAAATATTTTAATAACAGGTGGAGCAGGATTTATTGGTTCACATTTATGTGAAAAACTTTTAGAGCAAGGCAATCACATAATTTGTCTTGATAACTTTTTTACAGGTTCAAGAAAAAATGTTGAACATTTAATGGATAATAAAGAGTTTGAATTGATAAGGCATGATATTATTGAGCCTATTATCCTTGAAGTTGATCAGATTTATAACTTAGCTTGTCCTGCAAGTCCTATTCATTATCAGTATAATGCTATAAAAACAATTAAAACAAATGTCCTCGGTGTTACAAATATGTTGGACTTGGCAGATGAAACTCATGCAAGAATTCTTCAGGCTTCTACAAGTGAAGTCTATGGTGATCCGACTGTTCATCCGCAAAAAGAAACTTATTGGGGGAATGTTAATCCAATTGGTTTAAGAAGCTGCTATGATGAAGGTAAACGTGTTGCAGAAGCACTAATGATGGATTATCACAGGCAACATAAAGTGGATATAAGAATTATAAGAATATTTAATACTTATGGACCTAGAATGGCTAAAAATGATGGTCGTGTTGTGTCTAATTTCATTATCCAGGCTTTGAAAAATGAAGATATAACAATTTATGGTGATGGCAAGCAAACAAGATCATTCTGTTATGTAGATGATTTAGTTCGCGGAATGATTTCATTGATGAATGTAGAAGATTTTATGGGGCCTGTCAATGTTGGAAATGACGGGGAATATTCAATTTTAGATTTAGCTAAAATGATTATTGAATTGTCAAATTCTAATTCTAAAATTATATTCAAACCTCTGCCATCAGATGATCCTACTCAGCGTCGTCCTGATTTGTCACTGGCAAAAGAAAAATTAGGTTATGAACCGACAGTTCATGTTCGTGATGGGTTAATGAAAACTATTGAATATTTCAAAACAGTTCTATAATTTTGTTCAAACTTTTGTTTTGCAGCTCCAATAAAGAAAGATAATCGCCATACATGCTAATTTCTGTATGTGTAATTGCATCATATAGCACTTTGTTTATTGCTTCGATATATAGAGTTTGTTCCTCAACTATTTTTAGTTTTTCTTTTGCAGTAAGCGTGTTGTTTACCTTTCTTAACTGTTTTAAATTATTAATAATTTAAATAAATTAAAAACAATTTAAATAATATTAAAATAATTTTAATTTGTCAATAATAATTAAAAAATTATATAATTTTATTATGGGTGCAAATAAAGATTTAAGAAAATTATTATTAGAAGAGAACAAAACAATAAAACAACTTGCAGATATGGCAAGTGATGCTTCTGGTACAAAAATTACTCAATATAGTATTTCTCAAAAATTAAATAGAAATTCTATGAAATATGATGAGGTTCAATTTCTCGCTGGGGTTTTAGGCTATGAAATTGAATTCAAAAAGGTAAAATAGTTCTTGCAATTGCTCCTTTCATACTCTATAATGTCATTGAGTTAAGAAAGGAGAGTATATTATGTGGGAAAAGGATATTAACATTAACGAAGTTAAAGAAATTCGCACAAGAACTACGGTTTATTTTGGTGTTGGTGCTATCAAGAAAATTGATGACATCGCTAAAGTTTTAAAAGGAAAAGGTATTGATAAAGTAATCGTAATGTCAGGCAGAAATGCTTATAAAGCTACAGGTGCTTGGGATTATGTAGAAAAAGCATTAAAAGACAACGGAATCGGATATGTAAATTATGCAGAAGTTACTCCAAATCCAAACACTCATCATGTAAATGATGCTGCAAAACTTGCAAAAGATTTTGGAGCTAAAGCAGTTATTGCAATTGGTGGAGGATCTCCTACAGATGCAGGTAAATCTGTTGCTATCTTGCTTGAATATCCTGAAAAAACTGCTGAAGATATTTATGATTTCACATTTGCACCTGAAAAGGCTGCACCTATTGTATCAATTAACTTGACACACGGTACAGGTACTGAAACTAACAGATTTGCAGTTGTAACTAATTTAGAAAAGAATTTCAAACCTGCAATTGCATATGATTGTATCTATCCTATGTTTGCAATTGATGATCCTCAATTGATGACAAAATTGTCACCAAAACAAACAAGATATGTGTCAATTGATGCAGTAAACCACGTTGTTGAAGCTGCAACATCTGCTGTTGCTTCTCCTTATTCAATTTCATTAGCAAAACAGGTAATTGAATTAGTTGCAAAATACTTACCAAAAGCTATTGCAAATCCAGAGGATTTAGAAGCTCGCTATTATTTGGCTTATGCAGCTATGATGGGTGGTGTAAGTTTTGATAACGGCTTGTTACACTATACACATGCTCTTGAACACCCATTGAGTGCAGTAAAACCTGAATTGGCTCACGGTTTAGGCTTAGCAATTCTTTTACCTGCGGTTGTAAAAACAATTTATAAAGACAGACCTCATGTATTAGCAGAAATTTTAGCTCCTATTGCTCCCGGTCTAACTGGTGAACCTGCAGAAGCTGATAAGGCTGCTAAACTTGTTCAAGATTGGTTGTTCTCTGTAGATGTAAAAGAAAAACTAGAAGATGAAGGATTTACTGATGCTGATGTTGAAAGACTTACAGATCTTGTATATACAACACCTTCACTTGGCGGTTTGATTGATATTGCACCTTCAGGTAATGGCAGAGATGTTGTTAGAGAAATCTACAAAAACTCTGTAAAACCTCTGTAAAAATATATTAATATTTAAGCACCCTCTTATTTTGAGAGGGTGCTTTTATGTTAGAATTTTTCCATGAATGTTAAAAATATAAGACCAAAAACTTATGTCAAAGAAATTTATGACAATAATAATGTATTAAGATATAAGTCAAGATATATAAAATCAACAAATACTTTAATCAAAGATGTATTTTTTCACCGAGATGGAAAAACAGTTGCTTCTATTATAAAATATGATTTTCAAACGGGAAAACCTCTTAGAGAAGTTTTTTTTAATGCAATAGGTAAGTATTTTAGTTCAATTGATTATGATAAAATAAAATATTGAATATAAATTATCAGGTTATTAATCTATGGTACAAAAAGTAGAACTTTTAGCTCCTGCAAAGGATAAAAAAACTGCAATAACTGCAATAAATTCAGGTTGTGACGCAATTTATATCGGGGCATCGAATTTTGGTGCGCGTAAAAAAGTTCCGAATTCTTTGGAAGATATAAAAGAGATTGTAGACTACGCTCACAAATTTTATGTAAAAGTTCATGTTACTGTAAATACTATTTTAACTGATGATGAGATTTTAAAGGCAAAAGAATTAATTCAAAAATTATATAAGATTGGCGTTGATGCAATTATCGTGCAAGATATGGGAATTTTTAAACTTGCAATAGATAATGAATTGCCTCCAATAGCTCTACATGCTAGTACTCAATGTGATAACAGGGATTTAGAAAAAGTTAAATTTTTTGATGAAATTGGAGTTTCTCGTGTAATTTTAGCAAGAGAATTATCGTTAGAAAAGATTAAAGAAATTTGTGAAAATACAAATGCTGAAATTGAAACTTTTATTCATGGCGCTTTGTGCGTATCTTATAGCGGGCAATGTTATTTCAGTCACTATATCGGCGGAAGGTCTGCTAATCGTGGAGAGTGTGCTCAAGCTTGCCGTAAAAAATATACTCTTGTCGACGAAAATGGTAATATAATTGCTAAAGACAAATATCTTTTGAGTATGAAAGATTTTAATGCTTCGCGTTATTTAGAGTCGTTAATTGATGCAGGTGTAAAATCGTTTAAAATTGAAGGTCGTTTAAAAGATGAAAATTATGTAAAAAATGTTGTAGCATATTATAGACAAGAAATTGACAAATTAGCATCTAAAACATCGTCAGGACGAGTATTTTTGGATTTTGAGCCTGATGTTAAAAAAAGTTTTAATCGTGGTTTTACGGACTACTTTTTAGATGGGCGTAAGAGATGTTTTAATTTTGAAAGTCCTAAATCTTTGGGAGAAAAACTTGGGAAAATTACGAAAGTTGGAAAAGATTATTTTGAAATTGGTCGAATGGATTGCAAGATGGCAGGAGGTCAAGCTGGTATCAAAATAAATTCTCAAGATGGATTATATTTTAACGGCAATGGCTGTCTTGTAAATAAAGTTGAGGGTAAGAAAATTTATCCTAACAAGATGGACGGCATAGCTGTTGGACTTGAGGTCTATCGAAATTTTGACAGCAAATTTGAAAAACAACTTGAAAGTTCCAAAATAAAAAGACAAATCGGGGTAAAATTCTATTTTAAAAACGGAATTTTGAATGTTACAGATGAAGATGAAAATTATGTTAATTTCACTTTAGATAGTTGTGAAAAAGCAAAAAATCCTGAAAAAATGAAAGAAAATTTTATTACACAACTGAAAAAAACAGGTGATAGTGATTTTTATGTTGAAGCAATCGAAATTTCTGAAGAAATTCCTTTTATGCCAATTTCTCAAATAAATGAAATTCGCAGAACCATACTTGAAAAGTTGATGAATGAACGTTTAAAAAATTATAAAAGAGAATTGCAAAAGCCTTTGAAATTGTTTAAATTTCCAAAGGAAAATCTTGATTACAGAGCAAATATTCACAATAAATGCGCAAAAGAGTTTTATGAAAATTGCGGTTGTGAGGTATGTGAAATGTCTGCAGAAAGTGGAGCATTTCCAACAGAATTAATGAGGACAAAGCATTGTTTGAAATTTGCTTTTAATATGTGCAAATCTCCTAAAAAATTATTTCTTATTGATGAAAAAGGGAAGAAGTATCCTCTGATGTTTGATTGCAAGAATTGTGAGATGGTTGTTTTAGCCAAGTAGTGCACGTTTCAATAAATTTTTCAGGGTAGTCTAAATATAAATCCTCAGCATGAATACTTTTGAATAATTCAAAACGTTTTAGACAAGTTGCTTTTTTATACAATAATTCGGTATGCCAAGGACATACTGTAGGATCTTTTTCGCCTGCAATGAATAGTGTAGGGACTTCTATGTTTTTTATTATATCTATTGGTTTGATTTTTTCTTTCATAATTAAAGATGGGCGGATAGATAACCAGCGTTTTAGTTCACATTTTTTTAGTGTCGGAAGCCAAGCTTCTTTTTTCCACATTTTATTTTCAATTTTGTTAAAATCACATGGTGCTGATACTGCAATTACTTTATCGACATCTTTATTTATTGCACTGTGTATTAATACTAATGCTCCGCCTAGTGAAAAACCTACAAGATAAATTTTTTCATAGTATTTTTTTGCATAGTCAATAACTGTTTTTAAATCAATAGTTTCCTTACTTGTAAAAGTATAAAATCCAGAGCTTTTCCCATGTCCTCTGCAATCGAAAGAGATTACATCGAAATTTTTGGAAAAATCATTTGCGATATTCATAAAAGCTTTGCTATCTTTTGTCATAAACCAGCCATGTACAAGTATAACCAATTCTTTGTAATTTTGTTTTATGTGATTTATTGCAATATTTATATTATCTTCTGTTTTCAGAAAAAATTTATCCATATAAATATTTTATCATGTTTTGACTTATGTACAAAAAACCTTAAATAAAAATTGTAGATATCATACGAAAGTATGAGCAATAAATGCAGGTTTTGGTATATATTTGAATGTACCAGAGGGTAGATTTGTGTTAAACGGTGTATTTCAACGACCTTATTTGAATAAAGACGGACGTAATCTTGTAAAGAAAAAACAAGATGAGGAGAAAAACGCGTCTTCTTCTGCCGTTCAAAGAGAAGAACAGGCTAATCAAAATTCAAAAAGTAAGGGGCTTCAGTATGTAGAACAAAAAAGATCTTCATATACCCCTGCCTATCAACAACAAAATGGAGAACAAGTTGACTGGCGTCAAATGCGTTCTCAAATTCAAAGTCAGGCTCAATCAAGAAATTTACAAAATACACAATTACAACAAGCTCCTGCGCAAACACAGGAAATTGCACCTACCAAAACTCTTTCAGGTAGAAGTACTGTAATTAATATTGCTCAAATTTTAAAGGATTTTAGAAATACTGCTGCAGCTATAGGTACTCCTGATAATTTGAAGGAAGAAGTAAACGGATACTTATCTTTGATTGAAACTCAAGTTCAAAAAGATAATCCGAATACTAAACTTATTAAATCAAATTTAAAAAATGCATCATCAATTTTAGATGGTTATATTTCAGAAACTCTTAATAAAGATTCAAAAGTTGTAGAAAATTGGGTTGATGCCTTATTTTTGCAGCAAATAGATTTTAAATATAATGAAAATGATATAAACCCTCAATTTTTGGTAAAATTTCCAGAAGGAAGTACACAACAAGCTGAAAAAGCAGAGAATAAAACAACTGTTAATGAT
>CALVEU010000024.1 GCA_944326635.1 Candidatus Gastranaerophilales bacterium
TTAGAAAAAAAATACGGAGCTCCTCAAATCGTTAACGATGGTGTTACTATTGCTAAAGAAATTGAACTTAAAGACGGCCTTGAAAATGCAGGTGCTCAATTATTAAAAGAAGTTTCATCAAAAACTAATGATGTTGCTGGTGACGGTACAACAACAGCATCTGTATTAGCTCAAGCAATCGTAAGAGAAGGGTTAAAAAACTTAACAGCAGGAGCTAACCCAATGTCTATGAAACGCGGCATTGATAAAGCCGTAGAAGTTTCTGTAAAAGAAATTAAAGATATGTCTAGACCTGTTAATACAAAAGAAGAAATCGCTCAAGTAGCAGCAATTTCTGCAGGTAACAACAAAGAAATCGGTGAATTGATTGCAGAAGCAATGGAAAAAGTTGGACATGACGGAGTAATCACTGTTGAAGAAAGCAAATCTTTCGGTACAAACCTAAAAGTTGTAGAAGGTATGCAATTCGACAAAGGTTACTTATCACCTTACTTTGTAACAGATGCTGAAAGAATGGAAGCAGTATTAGACGATGCTTATGTATTCTGCTGCAACAAAAAAATCAACCTTATTTCAGATATGGTTCCATTATTGGAACAAGTTGCACGTGATGGCAAATCTTTATTATTAATTGCAGAAGACGTAGAAGGAGAAGCTCTTGCAACATTAGTTGTTAACACAATGAGAAAAGTTTTAAGAGCTGTAGCTGTTAAAGCTCCTGGTTTTGGGGACAGAAGAAAAGCTATGTTAGAAGATATCGCAATTTTAACTGGCGGCGAAATGTTCACTGAAGAATTAGGTATTAAACTTGAAAACGTAACAACTCAAATGTTAGGTAAAGCAAAACGTGTAACAGTAACTAAAGATGAAACAACAATTGTTGTAGGCGATGAAACAAAAGAAGCTGTTCAAGAAAGAGTTCGTCTAATCAGAAAACAAATTGAAAGCTCTGATTCAGAATACGATAAAGAAAAACTTCAAGAACGTGTTGCAAAACTATCAGGTGGTGTTGCTGTAATTGAAGTAGGTGCTGCTTCTGAAGTTGAATTAAAAGAAAGAAAATTAAGAATTGAAGACGCTCTTAATGCTACAAGAGCTGCAAATGAAGAAGGTATCGTACCAGGTGGTGGTGTTGCTCTTGTAAGAGTTCAACAAAAACTATCAAAACTTATCGATACAACAAGCTTCTCATCTGATGATGAAAAAATCGGCTTCAAAATCTTAACAGCAGCTCTAGATGTACCTCTAAGAGCAATTGCACACAACGCAGGAGCTAAAGCTGACGTTGTAGTTGACACTGTAACTTCACATGAATCTGCATACGGTTATGATGCATTGAATGATGAATATGTTGATATGTTCAAATCAGGTATCGTAGACCCTGCAAAAGTTACTAGATCTGCTCTTCAAAACGCTGCATCAGTAGGCTCAATGTTATTAACTACTGAAGCTGCAATTGTTGATATTCCAGAAGAAAAACCAGAACCTGCAATGCCTGCAGGAATGGGCGGTATGGGCGGAATGATGTAATTCCAATCAAAATAAAAACTAAAAAAATAAGACTTGTAATTCAACAAGTCTTATTTTTTTAACTAAATAATACACTTGATAAATAACGTTCTCCAGTATCAGGTAAAATTGATACTATTAATTTCCCATCATTATCACGCATTTTAGAAAATTCCAATGCCGCATACATTGCAGCCCCTGAAGAAATACCACATAAAATACCTTCATCTGTTGCTAATTTTCTTGCAGTATCTACAGCATCTATATCGCCTACAGGATAAATAACATCAACAACTTCTCTATCAAAATTTCTTGGTACAAAATTTGCACCAATACCCTGAATAGCGTGTGAACCAGCAGGCTTACCAGCTAACACTTGAGATCTAAATGGTTCTATTGCTACAATTTTTATATCTGGATTTTTTTCTTTTAATCTTTTACCAATCCCAGAAATTGTACCTCCTGTACCAACACCAGCAATTACAACATCAACTTTTCCATCTGTATCGTTCCATATTTCTTCAGCTGTGGTTATTTCATGGATTTCAGGGTTTGCAGGATTATTAAATTGCATAGGAATAAAAGAATCTGGAATCTGTTCTCTTAATTCCATAGCCTTATCAATAGAACCTTTCATCCCTTTTTCACCATCTGTTAATACAATTTCTGCTCCAAATGCCTGCAACAGCTTACGTCTTTCTAAACTCATTGTCTCAGGCATTGTTAAAATCATTTTATAACCTTTAACAGCACATACCATAGCAAGACCAATACCTGTATTTCCGCTTGTAGGTTCTATAATTACCGCACCAGGTGTCAACAACCCTCTTTTTTCAGCATCTTCAATCATACTCAATGCTGTTCGATCTTTAATAGATCCAGCAGGATTAAAACTTTCCAACTTCGCAACGACATTTGCTAAACCATTTTGATTCAAACGATTTATTTTCACTAAAGGTGTATTACCTATCAATCCTAAAACATTTTCAGCTATTTTCATTAAGAATCCTCTTTTTTACAATTATAAAAGGGGCGATAAAAAAATCAACCCCTTTTTAATATAGATTATATTAAATTATGACAATTAATCTTCAACTGGTGGTTCTGGGCGAGGACCTTCTGGTCCAAATTCAGGACGTGGTCCACCCATATGAGGATGTCCGCCTTTTTTATGATTTTTTTCAAAGTTTTTACGACCTTCTTCTTTCATTTTTTTCAATTCTTTTAATTGTTTTTTAGTCAAAATAGCTTCGAAATCTTTCATATTTTGCATGCGTAATTCATGTGCTGCACGTTTTAAAGCTCTTATTTCTTTTTGTAATTCTGCTATTTTTTCTTGTTGCATTTCAACAGCCATTCTTGAACGTTTTACAGCTTCAATTTCTTGACGTTTTTCTTTCATTTTTTCCATAATAGGTTTCATTTGTTCATGAGCTTTTTGACGAAGTTCTTTAGCTTGAGCTTTTTGTTCATCAGTCAATTTTAAACGTTTTTCAAATGCATCTTGACGTTTTTTAAATTCTGGATTTTTCGGAGGTTTTTTAAATTCAGGAGCTTGTTGAGTAGTAACAGCCGGAGCTGTTGCAGGCTTTGTTACCTTTTGAGCAGTATCTTCTGCATAGCACATCGCTGCTGATGCAAACACTAATACACTTGCCATAATTAAACTTTTTTTCAACATAAATTCTAATCCTTTCTTTTACAATAAATCTTTTAACATAACCGCTAATTCTTTTTTTGCGTTGTACAACCTTGACTTTATAGTCCCTATTGGGCATTTTAACTTATATGCGGCTTCTTCATAAGAATAACCGTATATTTCACATAACATTACTGTTTCTTTAAATTTTGGTTTTAGAGAATTTATTGCTTTTAATATTCTCTGCTGCCTTTCATTGGTTATTAACTTTAACTCAGGTGTTAATTTTTTATCTTTGATAGAAACTAAAACTTCATCATCTGTAGTCATAGTATCTTGATTTTTTTTATGCGCAGATTTCAAATAATCCTTTGAAACGTTTTTTGCAATTGTATTTATCCAACTTTTGAACGCTCCTTTCTCAGTGTATTTGTTCGCATTTTTCCAAACCTTCACATACACTTCTTGCTCTAAATCTTCATTTGTTTCTTTGGTAATCAACCTTATAATGCTTCTTACATTACTTTGGTTATTTTTTATTAGTTCTTTAAAATCCATTAACTATTCCACCACTAAAAAGCCGTACGAATCAACTGGGAAACCATAATCCTCCGCACTTAATGTCGTACCGAATTTTATAATATCCTGAACATCTGTATTAAAATTAACAATTCCTAAAGCAGTTCCACTTAATAAAATACCGAATACTGCACAAGCCATTTTTAATTTTAATACATTTTGACGTTTAGTTTTATAATAAGGCTTTACCTCTTTTAATAAAACAGAAACCTTATCCATAATCTCTTGTTCATGCCTGCAATCTTCACATGATTCAATATGAGATTTTAATGTCTCCTCATTACCGAAAGTAAATAGTGCCTCATATTTAGTACATTTTTCCGTCATTATTTTGCCCTTTTAAAACTTATTTTATTTTCTGTTTTTTATAAAATTTTTAAACCTTACACTTATATAACGAAAGAAAAATAAAAAAGTTCATTTGCTAAAAAAATTTCTTCATAATATTATAACATATGTTACAAACACTAGCAAAAAAATTTTTTTACAAGTTTTATCATAGCTGGAAAAAATCATGGCAATAACAGATATTATAAAAAAAACATGTAAATCACTAGGCGAAAATAATAAACCAACTTATGTTGTAATGGCAATTGCAACAGTTAAAGGTATTTGTCGTCCCATGTTTACAATGATGGATAAGACAGAAAATCCTGAAACTAAAAAATATACAGCTCTTAGAGAAGGTTTAACCGAAGCGATTGCAATACCGGCATATTGGGCTTGTGGAGAAATGGCCGGGAAATTAGCAAAAAAAGCATTCAACAATGATCCTGCCTTAGCAAACAGAGCAGAAAAGAACTTAATGTTTATGGGCGTATGTGTAGCTGCATTATTTGTAATTCCAGCACTTTGTTCTGTTGCCATCAAACCTATAATGGATAAATTGGGACTTAAATCTCCTAAAGAAAAAACAAATAATATTCAAAAACAACCGGCAGTAATTGAAAATACACCTATTACAAATTCAACAGTAATTTCACAACCTGCTGTAAAACTTAATACTTATCCACAAATGAGTACTTTTGTAAATAGACCACAAATTGGTCTAAGGGTAGGTGGATTATGATAGGAGCAGTAAAAAATTTATTAACAAGTTCTCAACTCGCAAGTATTGCACAAAATACAACTCAATCTGTTACAGTTGAAACTACATTAAAATCAATAGGCAGACCAGGATTTATTCTTATTGACAAAGATATTGATTCTGATACAAAACAATATGCGGCTGCAAAAGAATTTTTATACCAAGCAACTTGCTTAGGCGTATATATGGCTCTTATTGTTCCTATTTTCAAAAAAGGTGGTTTTAAATTTGCAAAAAATGTAATATTCAAGAACACAGAAGGTTTCCAACATTTTAAAGATGTTAAAGAATATATGCATTATAGAAAATTAGCAGATAACCCATCTTTAAATAACAGACTTCAAACCCTTGAAAAAGAAAGAATCACAGATAAAATCAAAATAAAAGATAAATATAATGACACCTTACTTGCAGAATTAAATAAAGAAAAACCTGAAAAATTCGCTTATGTAAAAGGTGCAGTAGAATTAAGTAATATCATAGGATCTGTCCTAGGTTTAGCAATACTAGCACCGCAAGTAAGCCATGCTTTTATTCACCCAGCTCTAAGATTTTTAGGTCTTGAAGAGAAAAAGGCAAAACAAGAAGCACAGCAACCTGCAAAACTTGATACAAAAGCTTAATAAGTCATTTCCCAATTATCATTTAAGATTTTACCAAAGCAACCATACCAATTAGTTGCAGTTGCATCATTGCACTTTTCCTCAAAAGCCTTTTCTCTTTCCTCTTTTGAAAAAGGAGGCATACCCGTTCCAGAAACAGTTTCATCATCTATATAGCCATTATTATATACATACACTGCAAACATATCTCTTCCCGCGATATTAGGTCCTTTTTTACCATTTACATCAACATATAACATTAATAAAAAATTTATTGAACGATCAGCATAAGCAAATCCTACAGATGCACCATTAGCTAATACATAATAAACAGGCCTTTCAACATTAATAGAATGACCTCCCATATTAGTATAAGAATCCCCTACACAAGAATCATCTGTACATTTTTGAACAATCTTAAAATATTTTTCAAAAAATGCTTCTGCAGCTTCTTGAGAATTTATACCAGCCTCTCTATAATTTATGGCATTATTATCTGTTTGAAATTGCAATAACCCCTGCTGTAATTCATTATAAACCTTATGCAACTGAGTTACATATGATTTCCTTTGATAATTTTGCATTAGAGTTGGTACAGTCATTGCAGATACAACACCGATGATTCCTAATGTAACCAATACCTCTGCTAAAGTAAACCCTTTTGTTTTTACATAGTGATGTTTCATATCACTATTATAACATATTGAATTTTTTTGACAACCCCTAAAACCTTGTAGAGTAAGCTCTAAAATGCCCCCCCCCCGACATTGCTAAATCTTTTCATAAATAGCTCCTTTCTTAATCTTTACTTTATTATTTTAACTTATTTTTAATAAATATTCAATAGAACGTTGAGAAATCAGTTCTGCTTTTAGCTTTTTATTTTTTCTTTCTTTTTTAGGTAATTCAACAGGTGTAACAATCCCCCAATTTGAATTTATCGGTTGGAATTTTTCATGGCTTTCATCACTAATATATTGAGTTAAAGCACCCAACATAGTTTCTTTAGGAAGTTCCAACAATTCTTCATTATTAATCAATCGAGCCATATTAATTCCTGCAAGCATTCCTGTAGCAATTGATTCTGTATAACCTTCAGTTCCAGTTAATTGACCTGCAAAAAACAAATCTTTTCGTTTTCTTGTCTGTAAAGAAGCATTCAAAATCTTTGGAGAGTTAATAAATGTATTTCTATGCATAACACCATATCTTACAATATTTACATTTTCTAACCCTGGAATAGATTGAAGCAATTCTTTTTGAGCACCCCATTTCAAATTTGTTTGGAATCCCACAAGATTAAATAATGTTTTAGCTGAATTATCCTGTCTTAATTGAACAACCGCATAATTTTCTTCTCCTGTACGTTTATCAATAAGTCCTACAGGTTTCATTGGTCCAAATCTTAACGTATCAACACCACGTGAAGCCAAAACCTCTATAGGTAAACAACTTTCAAAAAATTTTGCATTTTTTTCAAATTCTTTTAATTCTATTTTCGGTGCACTAATCAATATATTATAAAATTTCTCGTATTCTTCCCTATTCATTGGGCAATTAATATATGATGCTTCACCTTTATCATATCTGCTTGCCCAAAAAGCTTTATCAAAATTTATACTATCTTTTTCTACAATTGGAGCGATTGCATCAAAAAAATGAAGATGTTCACTTTGTGTAAAATCTTTAATTGAATCAGCTAATTTATCAGAAGTTAAAGGACCTGAAGCCATAATAGTATAACCTTCAGGAATTGATGTAACTTCACCTTTAATAACATTAATATTTTCATCAGCTTCTATTCTTTTGGTAACAGTTTCAGAAAAAAGCTCTCTGTCAATTGCCAGAGCATTACCTGCGGGGACTGAACATTCTCTCGCAATTCTTATCAACTCTCCGCCAAGAATTTCCATTTCTTTTTTTAATAATCCTGATGCATTTGAACAATCAGAAGCTCCCAAACTATTTGAACATACAAATTCTGCAAATTTATCAGTCTTATGCGCACCTGTAGATTTTTTAGGACGCATTTCATACAAATTTACTCTTAAACCTCTTTTTGAAAGCTGCAAAGCAGCTTCTGACCCAGCCAATCCGGCACCAATTACATTTATTTCCATAAGATGAGTTTATACCAGATAAAAAATAGTGTCAATTTTAATAGACAATTGGGTGATTTTTTATCTATCATTAGAGTTTATTACAAATTTGTAAAATAATTATTATAATTGTAGTAAAAAACTTGCAACTTTTTTTAATATTAAGTATAATAGTTACACTTAATACATTTAAAACCTTTTGTTAATTTTTTGTAAAAATTCACTAGCAAAAAAGCAATAAGTGTACAAGATCAGTTTTTAAATACATGTGTAGTTATGAAAATTTAAAGTAGGGATATGGCAGTAAAAGCAATCAATTCAGCAATTAATGTTGCAAAACACAATAATCTTAAAGAAAAAACTCAACAAAAAACTCAACAAACATCTTTCACAGGTAGTTTTAACCCTGTTGTCGCTCTGATGGATGGGATTGAAAAGGGTGGTTTTGCAGCTTCATTTATCGCACAAGACGGTATAGGAATGGTTGCTCCAAGAATTTATGAAGGCTTAAACCGTAACAGAGAAAAAGATGAAAACGGTAAAAAAATAGGTCCTTTAAACTGGGAATTTGCAAGAAGAGAAGGGATCCGAGAAATTTTAAGCGGGCCTAGTGCATTCTTAATTCCTATGGGAATTATGGCTATAATAAAGAAAACATCTGGAACTGCAAATAATGTACATGTTAGTCATATCGAAGCTTTAGGTCAAAATTTTGCAGATTATGCAGCCAAACATCCTGAGCAATTAAAAAATTCTGCAGAATTCAAAAAAGGTTACTACGCTCAAATATTAGAAAATGCTCTTGAAAACTCTACAGATGAAACATTTAATGGCAATCAGTTAAAAGAAACCGCTAAAAACTTTGCAGAAAAATTAGTTGAAGCAGAAACAAAACAAGCTAATAAAGATAAAAAAACAGCAAAAAAATTACAAGCGGAAATTGTTGATGAATATATGAAATTAAGAAAACAATATTCTGCACCGTCAAGCAATGAATTAGATTTAGCTTTAAAAGTTTCAGGGAAAGAAAAGCCCCTTGAAACTAACATAAGAAGACTAGTTCAAAGTTTAACTGATTACTCAGGAGATGCTTTAGAAAAAGTTAACAAGCATTTAGAAAAAAATGCAAACGGCAATATTGATGAATACATTAAGAAATTCAATACTCATAGAGCTGGCACAAGAGTTCTTGCAAATTTAGGAATGTGGTCAGCAGTTGTTGGCTTCTATACATTAATCCCTAAATTATACAATTTAGGATTAAAACATGACCCAGGATTAAAAGGTCTTGTAGATGAAGGAGCCGAAAACAATACTGCTGAAAAAGCAGAAGATAAAGTCAAGGAAGATAAAAAAGCAGATGCTAAAGACCAGACAAAAGATAAAAATGTAGCTTTCACTGGACTTGCATTAACAACAGGCAAAAATGCAATGAAAGAAGGCGGTATTAGCAAAGTTTTGAAAATTTTCGAATTCAATGGAGCATCAATGTCAGTACCTGCAATGCTTACATTATTATTTGGCTTTTGCTTACCTCCAAGATACATAAATGCAAAAAGTGACAAAGAACGTAAAGAAATTTTAGTTCGTGATATATCAAGTTTCACCGCAATCCTATTTGGAGCAAAAGCTCTATCAAGAGGATTCTCTGACGTATTTGCAAATGCATCAGGCTTTGCATTAAATACAAAACCTGCAGATCACAACAAAAATATATTTAATAAATTTAAAAATTATGTCACAGCTGGATCTGGTGTCGATGTATTAACAAGTGAACAAATTGTTTCTAAATACAGCAATATTCAAGAATATAAAAATGGAATTAACGGTTTCTTTAACTTCTTAGAAGAAAACGGCGGAAACGTTAAAAAAGTATTACTTAATGTTGATGAAACAGTAAAAGAAAATGCTGAAGAAATAATGAAAAATTTCAACGGCAAATCTATTAAAGATGCAACAATGGAAGAAATTCATAAAGCATTTGAAAATGCTAAAGGTTCAGATGCCCTTGAAAAAATCTACACAGTATTCTCTGCTAAAGATAATAAATTTATCAACAGAGCAAAAACAATGAATAGTGCATTTGGATTTGCATCTACTATAGTACTTGTTCCTGCATTTATGATGTGGCTTGCAAGATACTGTGAAAATATGACTAAAAAAGCTATTGCAAAGGAAAAAGAAGAAAAAGCAGCTGCTGCAGGCAACACGCAAAAACAAGTCAAACCAGAAATACCAACAGCCCAACCTGCTAATACAGCTAATCAAACAGAAAACAAAATTGCAACAGTTGACACTTCAATTAACACAACAAACAAGCCATCAATGGCAGGCTTCCTAAAAAAATAATTTTAATAGAACACATAAATAAAAAGTCCCATTATCAAGATAATGGGACTTTTTATTTATTTAAAAACTTGCATTAATTAATCTTCAATTAAAGCATTAATATCATCTACCATTGCATCAGGGTCAAAGCCATGAACTTTAGCACCTGCTTCTAAATTTTCAAAATGAGCAGCTGCACATCCGATGCAACCTAATCCGTATTTTTGAAAAACTGCAATACTTTCAGGACATTGTTGTACAATATCCATAATATTCATATCTTTAGTAATTTTTTGACCCATAATAACATCTCCTTATATTGACTTTATGTATAACTTCATTAAATACATTATACAATAAAAAAGAAGGATGTGTATTTTTATGGAATTTTTAAAAAATTTATTTAAAGATGATGAAAAAGTTATAGGTTTGTGCAGTTTCAAGAAAAAAGAAGTAACAAAAATCTATTCGTTCACACCACAATTCAGTGCAACAAAACTAATTTACAGCACAAATACAAAAAACAATTTTCTATTATCCTAAACAGTATAGTCTTGTACCCTTTGTTGGATCATTTAATGCATTAGGAGTAACAATACCGTTAGGACGATTAGGATTTGCGTCTCCAAAATTGAAAGCATTTTTAACAAAATTGTTTTCAACTCTTGGACTTTGGTAAGGATTCGAAACTGTTTTTAAAGCATTTATCCCAAATAATTTTTGTATAGACATAAAATTTTACCCCATAATTTCCCTTATTTATATAAAAAAAATTATGATGAAAAAATTGCTTAATTATAAAGAAATATTAAGCTAATAAATCTAAATGCCTTGCTTGCGTTTGACTACCAATTATTCTCGGATGATTCAAATTATAATTATTGTTAGCTTGTTGAGCAAACAACCCTGTATTAAATGAATTTACACTTTTGTTTTGTCGGTTATTTTCAAACAAATTAACCGGATTTACTCTAAAAATATTTATTGGTTGTATAGCTTCAATTCCGTTCATAAATGACCTCAAATAAAATAAAACCTGAAAATAAAAAAATTTTCAGGTTTTAAGAATTTTGTTACAAATTTTACAATTAATTACTGATCACTTTCATGGTGTTCATTATCTTTCATTAATTTTGCAAAATCTGAAGGTTTGATACTTTGTACAAACTTTTTAAATTCTTGAGCTTCTTCTTCATCTTTAGCAGAATCAGTAGAAACAGAACCATTTGAAATAACATTTGCCGTAACAAAAATCGGAGCATCAACACGAATTGCAACAGCAATAGCATCAGAAGGGCGAGAATCAATTTCTAATATTTCACCATTTTCATTGGACAAGAATAAAGTTGCATAATAAGTATCTTTTTCTACATCATTAATTTCAACTTTATCAAGAGTATAACCTGTTTTTTCAATAATATTAATAATCAAATCGTGAGTCATTGGACGAGCGACTGTAAGATTTTCAATTTTTCTTATAATTGCACTTGCTTCTGCAGATCCAATCCAAATAGGCAAAGCCTTTCTATTTTCTTTATCATGTAAAACAACAATAGGCGAACCAGTTCTTGTATCAAGGGCAATCCCCATAACTTTCATTTCAATCATCTTAAAAAGCCTTTCTTAATCATTTATCAATATTCTATCTTAATACTAAATAACGGTCAAGAGTAAAGTAAAAAATAAAATATTTACGAAATAAAATATTTATGTTATTATAAAGATATGCACATGTCACAACATTAAGTTGTGAAAATTGAATAGAAATGGAGTAATGGCCGAGTGGCTGAAGGCGGCACCCTGCTAAGGTGTTATGTGGAGCAATCTGCATCTAGGGTTCAAATCCCTATTACTCCGTTTTTTAGTATATAAAGCACATCAAGTGCAAGTTATAAGTTTAAGAAAATGCCCGAATTTCGGGCATTTTTTATTATTAATATCATATTTTGAGACTTAATTTATGTTCATTTGTTAAAATCTATACCGAAAACTCAAAAAAGTCTCAGACTAGATTTTTCGAAGTGCAAGCTTATCTTGTTAATTATTTCATTTCTAAAAAATTTTTACAAGTTAAGATTACATAGATGCTTGTATTAAAATTATCCATTATAACAAATGTATCTAGACTTATTATCTAGATTTTCGAGTAAAAATTTGATAATTAAAATTATTAAAGTTTTGCAAACTCGTATAGTTTTTTTACTGTAATTTCTGCAGCTTGTCTTCCATTTAAAACATCTTCAACAATATTAGGAGGTAAAAATCTTAAATTCATTAATCTATAAACATATGTACTTTTTTTCTGTTCAGGAGATAACTTTTCTTCTTTCCATAATTTATAATAATAAAAGCCTTTTATTATCGCATTTATTAAAGTAGAATTGTATTTAACTTCATCTCCTATAATTAGTTTATTGCCATGGCTTGGAGTTGAAACTATTTTTATATCTTTTTTAATTATGATAAATTCAGTATCTTGAATATTTATGGGTATTTCTTTATTGTAAGCTAGATTTTCTAAAATCTTAATTGTTATATTTTTATTTAATTCTAATTCAATATTGTCTTTAGATATTATCACTTTATGTACAATTAATCGTATTATCTGATCATTGAGCTTTAAATCTTCAAGAGAACTTAAAATTTTATTCTGAAACTCTAATGCATAATTGTTTAAATATGGTTGAATTTTAGTTTTATTCAAAATAAAAGCTGCTATTTCCTGTTTTACAATGTTTTCAATTTCATCTCCAGGAATTTTATTTACTAAACCAGCAAGGTCTCTTTTATGTTGGATATTAGCTTGTGATACATAATAACGATAACGCTTCTTGTGCCGATTATAACTATATGTAGGAGACATATAGTTTCCTTTATCATCAAATAATTTAGAACTTAATAAGGCATATTGATTATTATTTGTTGCATATTTCCTTTCACCTTTATTGTTTTTGATACCTTGTTGCACTCTTTCAAATAAATCAGGCTCAATAATTCCATTATGTAAGCCTTCATATTCTTCATTTTTATAGGTAATTTTACCAATATAAACTTTATTATTTAGAATTTTTGAAATATGTCCAACACTAAAATTTTTACCATTCACTGTTTTTATATTGTTTTCTTCTAGATATTTTTGAAGTTTTATACTTGAACCGAGTTCTAAATACTTGTTAAATATTATTCTAACTATCTTTGCTTGTTCAGGAACTTCTACTAAAGTCCCGTTTTCTTTTTTATAGCCTAATGGGGCTGTTCCATGAAGAAACATTCCTTTTTTACGAGAAGCAGCAAATTTATCTCTTAATCTTTCACTTGTAACTTCTCTTTCAAATTGTGCAAATGACAATAACATATTTAAAGTTAAACGTCCCATAGATGTTGTAGTATTAAACTGTTGAGTAATGGATACAAAAGAAGTTGCGTGTTTATCAAATATATTAACAATTTTTGCGAAATCCATTAATGAACGTGTAAGTCTGTCAACTTTATAAACTACAACTATATCTATTTTATCCATTTTTATATCTTCTAAAAGTTCTTTAAATGCTGGTCTATCAATTGTTCCACCAGAAAAGCCTCCGTCATTATATTGTTTGTTAACTAGAATCCAACCTTCGTGTTTTTGAGAATTAATATATGATTCGCAAGCTTCTCTCTGTGCATCAAGAGAGTTAAAATCTTGTTCAAGACCTTCTTCTGATGATTTTCTAGTATATATTGCGCATCTGATTTTTTTAATCATTTACATACTCCGAAGAATCTTTTTCCGTTCCATCTAGTCCCAGTAATTTCATAAGCAATTGCAGAAAGACTTTTATAAATTTTATTATTATAATAAAAGCCTTGTTCTAGAGCTTTTACTTCATGAATTTTTCCATTATATTCTCTTATAAATCGCTTCCCTATTAGTGTAGCTTTTGATTGCATTGTATTCAAAGAGCAATCAATTAAAGAGGATTTAGCCTCAAATTTCAAAACTAATTTATCTATTTGCTTCTTTAATTCTGGAGAAAAATCATGATATTTTTCTTTCCATCGTTCCATTTTTCTATCAAGCAGTTTATTATTCATATTAAATCCTTTATGTATTAGCATTTATCGCTCTTTATTCTTGCAATATCAAGGGGGAAGACACAAATTGTATCATTTTAGTTCAATATAATAACCATCTTCTTGATCAGGCCTTCGGATAAATAAATATTTACCTGCGATATAAATATTTGCACTTTTATTTTCAGGATCTAAGTTTTTAATTTCACTTAAAGCATTAATAAGATCTTCTAAATATGCCATAAAAAATCCTTTCAAGTTTTGTAGTTACATACATCACTCAAAAGATTTTTTTGCAAGTATAAAATAGCTTTTATTAGAACTACTCCATAGTATTAAAATTGTGAATAAATTTTATTTTTTCTGGATAATTTGTTAAATATAGCTCACATTGTTCCATAGTTTTAAATTCTAATTTCTTTAAAATGGTTTCTAATTTATACACATTGCTTTCTACAGTATTTTTTTCTATACTAACACATCGATGCACGTTCCTTAAGTTTGTTATATATGAATTATTAAATATCCCTTTCCAAATTGGAAATAGTTTATTTAGTTCTTTTGATTTTTCTAACAAATTGCCTTTTACATAGTCATCAAAAACTTCAATATTAACAATAGCTAGAGCATTTAATACTAAACCCGGTTCAATAAACAAAATATCTTTTTCTAATAATATATCTAAGGTTAAATTTAACCTTACAAAAAATTTTTCAAGGTCTCTTGCTGAAAAATTTAAAACTTTCGATATTTCTGAGATTAAATAGCTTAGATATTTTTGCTCTTTATCATAATCAGGCTCAGAATAAGTCGCGTAGGCTACTCCTTTCATTTGAAGATTATAATTATAATACGCAAGCTGTTCCATAGAAGGGGTAGGCAATTTAAAATCTACATCAATAAATTTTCTTAAATAGCCATTTTCTTCACCTATGTTGACTCCAAAAATTTGTCTTACAGAATTTTCTATTTGCTTCTTATCAACAGACAAAACAAAAATAATATTAGGAATACCAAAGAAATGTTTAATTATCTCAAGTGTTTTAATAGTATACATTGGATGACAACGGTCTAATTCATCAACAAATATAATAATTTTTTTATTGAGTTTTGTTTGAATACTTGTTAATTTACTTTTGAATTCATGCATTTTTTCTTTTAATTCTATGTATTCAGAATCAATCATTTTTTTATTTGGATCAAAATTTGCAGCACAATTTACGACACCTAAATTAACACCGACTTGGAATGAAGATTTTTTACAAATATTTTCGGCGAATTCCTTACTCCATTTTATGTCTTCTTCGAGTTCTGTTTTGGGATCTACTTTTTCCAGTTCATTAAATAGCTCTACAAATAGTGGTATCAGTGGACATTCATAAAAATCAGATTCCCATTCGTTTTACAAAATATTTATTGAATCATTTTCCATAAGTTTAATAAGGTTTTGAATAAAATACGTTTTACCGCCACCCCAAGGTGCAGAAACACTAATAACATGTAAATCTGTATTCAATAATATACTCTTAAAATTTTCTGCAATTGCTTTTCTTCCGAGTTTATCATTTTCGAAAGCTACTTCTGACATTATTTTTTAATCTCCAATTTAAAGTAAAGTAATTAGGAATATTATCCAATAATACCAATACTTTGCGTTATTTTTTAATATAAAATTAATAATTTTAGATAAAACTCTTTACAATTTTAACAATTTTACTTGCTATTCTTAAAGTTTAGAATGATTGATATTCATACAAAGATATAAGATTACAATAACTAAAAAGGATTATTTCAGTTGATTATAGAAATTATACAAACAAAATTTGCTTAAATATTCTGTTATTAACCCATAGTATTGAACCAAAACTTTTAACCGTAAAACTACAGAAATTGGATTGTTAATAAATACTTAGAAAAATAAATTTACAGATGAAAGTTTATTATTTGCAACTGTATTAATAAAAATAGGAAACGATATCACATAAAACTTAATTAAATAGTCTCAATTAAAAATAATGTAAATATATTATAGCAAAACTTTAACACTACAGTAATATTAAAAATTTTCAACTATATCTTTAAAATTTGGATTTTGAAACATTTCAACTAGAACTTCCCCTATTTCATTATGCGGTAGCTGAATTTTGGGATTTTCAGAAATTACTTGTAAAAGAAATTTTATAGAGGAAATACTCATTTTGTGAGTTTTTACAAGAATACGCAAACATTGTAACCACTCTACATCATATTGGCTATATAGCCGTTTTTGAACTTCGCCAGTCTTTATCCTATGTGTTTTTATTAATTTTTCGGCATCATAGGTTCTTAGTCTATCAGGAGTAATCCCAAGCATATTAGCAACAACGCTTGTTGTCAGAAGTGGTTTGTCTTTTGAAAACTCATTTTTTAATGCCATATTTATCCTCTTTATTTATTCAATGATATTACACTTATAGGTTTATGCCTATTTACATGTAGCTATTCATTTAAAGGCAAAATAATAATTTTATATAAACACTATTTACAAATTTTATGTTTCATGTAAAAATCACATTGGGTTGTATAAATTATGAAAAAGATTTCCGTAATAATACCTTGCTATAATCAATATGAATATTTATTAGATGCAGTTAAATCGGTTGTGAGTTCCACCTACAAAAATTTGGAAATAATTGTAGTTAATGATGGATCAACTGAAAAAACTCCACAGGAGATTCAGAGCATGCTCATGCCTTTTGATAATGTAATATTGATAAATCAAGAAAATTCAGGAGTGTGTGCCGCTAGAAACAACGGAATAATAAAGGCTAGTGGAGAATATATTTTACCTTTGGATGCAGATGACAGAATAGCAGATACATATATTGAAAAAGCAGTTTCAATATTAGAGCAAAATCCAGATATTGGTATTGTTTATTGCGAAGCAGAATTTTTCGGAACAGGACAAAATATAAAATGGAACTTAAAACCAGCTACTCTTTCAAATATGCTTATACAAAATAGAATATTTCCATCAGGTATTTATCGAAAATCAAAATTCCTTGAGGTTGGCGGCTATAAAAAAGAGATGGAACTTGGTTGTGAAGATTGGGATTTCTGGCTTTCAATTATCGAAACTGGCACAAAAGTTTATCAAATTCCGGAAGTTCTATTTTATTACAGAAAGCAGCAAAACGAACGTACAAAACAGTCTTTAAGACCAATAAATTACCTTAAAATCAGAATTAATATAGTCAAATTCCACAATAAATTATACAAACAATTTGGGCAGAAAATGTATTTTTTATTGGGTTTTATGGTCTGCAAAAATTGTGCCGCACATCTATATAAATTGTTAAGGAGAAAATTAAAGTGAAACCATCAACATTTATAAAAAGGAGTATATTTTTTATTCCTAAAAAGTTTAACAATTTATTTATAAGTTCTAATTATAAAAAGGTATTATCTAAAATTAGAACTAAAAAGAAAATAAAAGTTATCTTTTTGTGCATAGAATGCTCCAAATGGGGAGCTCAGTATTTATATAAAATGATGGAAAAACACAAAATTTTTGAACCGCTAGTTATTCTTGTGCCACCATATACTGTTCATAAAGGAGAGGATTTAACAAAACTTTCACTTGAAGATAATTTAAAATTTTATAAAGCAAATAATATTAAAGTTGAATTAGGTTATGACCTTATAAAACATAAATATGCTGACTTAAAACAATTTAAGTCTGATATTGTATTTTACGAACAGCCTTATGATTTACCACCACAATATAGTTTGTACAAAGTTTCCAAGAACTCTTTATGCATGTATTTCCCTTATGGGTATGAAAATTTAGATTTTAAAAATAATTACACAGATAATTTTCATAAACATTTATTTGCTTATTTTGTAGAATGCAAAGAAAATCTCGAACGATACGAACATTATAGAAAAGGCAATTCAAAAAATTGTATAATTACCGGACATCCAAAATTAGATTACTACATTACAACGCAAGAAAAATGTTTTCATAACAATTTAAAAATTATATATGCACCACATCATTCGTTAGGAAAACATAGTTTAAGGTTTGGAAAATTTCGAGATAATGGACAATTTATATTAAATTTAGCCCAAAAACATAGAGAAATAGATTGGGTATTTAAACCTCATCCTAAATTAAAGTTTGAGCTATTGGATAATAAAATAATGACGCAAGAACAAATTGATGAATATTGGAAAAGTTGGCAGGAACTTGGAACAGTGCATGAATACGGCAATTACTTAGAATTATTTAAAACCTCAGATGCATTGATTACTGATTCTATTTCCTTTCTTGTTGAATATTTGCCGACACAAAAACCGATAATTCAATTATTTAACAAAATGCATCATCCGTATAATTCAATAGGAGATAGGATTGCAAAAGTTTTATACAAAAGTACAAATAATGAAGAATTAAATACATTGTTTAATGAAGTTATAGTAAACAGAAATGATTATTTAAAAGATGAACGCATAAAACTTATACATAATCTTTTTGATTTTAGACAAAGTGCATCTGAAAAAATAATTAACTATTTAGAAAAAGTGATAGGAATACAAAATGGAACAAAAGAAATTACTGATGGTTGCAGGACCTGTTGAAATAGAACAAGAAATTTTAGATATAGGTTCAGCACCGCAAGAATATATGAGAACAGAAGAATATTCTAAAAAATGGGCAAGAATTTTTGAAAATTTAAAATATATTTTCCAAACAAAATATCCTGTTGTTTGCTATGCCTCTTCCGGTACAGGAGCAATGGAAGCTGCTGTCACGAATTTTTTGTCAGTTAAAGATAAAATTATTTATATTAATTCAGGTTCATTTGGCAAACGCTGGGGAGATATTTGTAAAAAGCATAATCTGGAAACAATAGAAATATTAGTAAACTTTGGGGAAAGTGTAAATATTTTAGATGTAGAAAAAGTTCTAGAAAATAACCCCGATACAAAGGCTGTATTTGCTACATTAAATGAAACTTCCTGTGGCTCTTTACATGATATAGCCGGGTTTGGAAACATTTTAAAAAAATATCCAAATATTTTATTTATAGTTGATTGTATTAGCGGTTTATGTTCAGATGAATTTTTAATGGACGAATGGGGAGTAGATATAGCAGTTAGTGCAAGCCAAAAAGCTCTTGCCCTGCCCCCTGGATTATCATTTATGGCAGTTAATAATAAAGCTTTAAAATTTGCAGAAAAATCAAACCTCAGAAATTTTTATTTTGATATTTATGAATATATTGAAAATCAAAAACGAAATCAAACACCATTTACACCCGCTACGGGAATTGTAAATCAATTAGATTATAGACTTCAAAAAATAAAAGACGAAGGATTAGAAAACTTCCAAGCCAGATACGGGAATAATACAAAATATTTACGGCATCAGTTATCAAAATTGGGATTTAATACATTTGCTAAGAATCCTGCAAACTGTGTTACCGGAATATGGACAGACACATACAATGCTGATGAAATAGTGAAAATTATGAGAAGTAAATATAACATCGAACTTGCACCATCAGGTGGCATGTTAAAAGAAAAGCTATTTCGAATAGGTAATTATGGCAATATAAATCAACTGGAAATTGATGAATTTTTAAACTCTCTTAAATTAACAATAAAGGAAATCAATAATAATGAAAACAAGAATTAAAAATAAAAGTGTAGATATTAAAATAAATTCAACTAAAGAATTTTGGCAAACACGAGTTCAAAATGGGTACAATTTAAAAACGGTATTACTAAATGAAGAAGTTAATGATGACGTAATCAAAAATAGAAATATTAAAGAAAGTAACCTAGTTAAATCATTTCTTGACCCAAATAAAAAATATAAGATTTTAGATATTGGATGTGGTATCGGGAGATGGGTTGAGAATTTATTCATTTATATAGATCAATATACAGGAATAGATTATACTGACGGTTTTATTAAACTTGCAAAAAACAAGTATAAACAAACAAATCTAGAATTCATACAAATGTCAGCAACAGATATAAATATCTCACTATTACGTGATAACTATGATTTATCAATTCTTACTGGAATTTGTATGTACATAAATGACAAAGACTTACCGAACTTATTTTTAACTATAAATAATCTTACTAATGACATTATTTATTTACAGGAATCTGTAAGTTTAACAGAAGGAAGATTAACTTTAGATAATTTTTACTCAAATGATTTAAGGCAAAATTATAGTGCAATATACAGAACTATACCTGAATATGAAAATCTATTAATACAATATTGTACAAATTTCAAACTTTTAGCATCTGGGCTGTTACTT
The DNA here is from genome assembly GCA_944326635.1 of Candidatus Gastranaerophilales bacterium. GTDB lineage: Bacteria > Cyanobacteriota > Vampirovibrionia > Gastranaerophilales > Gastranaerophilaceae > Stercorousia. The sequence continues at coordinate 20,217 of CALVEU010000024.1, forward strand.
GATAATAAAACAGGTAATAGAAAAGAAACAAACGCTTCCTATTGGATATTAAAAAGGAGTAGTAATGATTGGTAATAAAACTGTAGTTTATACATCTGGAACATTTGATATGCTTCATTTCAATCATTTAAAAATGATTGAATATGCAAGAGCATTAGGTGATATATTAATCGTTGGAGTAAATACCGACGAACTAGTTGCAAGTTACAAATCACAACCAATTATTCCTTTTGAAGAAAGAATTGCTTTAATGAAAGCTATTAAAGGCCCTGATATTGTAATACCTCAAAAATCTTTAGATCACACGGACAAAATAAAAAAATTACATTTTGATATATTTGTTGTTGGTGACGACTGGGTTGGGAAATATGATTATCTAGAAAAGCTTGGAGTTAATGTTGTCTATTTCCCATATGGGGATGGGATTAGTTCTTCATCTTTAAAACAACGTATATATGAAAATTATAAAAAATTACAAAACAAAGTAGATTCACATCTTCCTGCAAATATAGAAGTAATAACGCAAAATAGGGACTTATTATATGATTAATATAAGACAAATATTTAATAAACGATGGGACAGTGTTAATACAACAATAATATTAACAATTTTTGGATTTGAAATTAAAATCAGAAAAAAATATTCTATTCCAACTCTATATAGACAAATTGCAACTCTTAACTATTTCCTAAATAATTGTGCAGACATAAGACAGGTTAAAAAGGCAGATGGAACATTAAGAAATGTTCAACAATCTTGCATTAAAATGTTAGATAAAGTTGATGCAATATGTAAAAATAATAACTTATGCTACTGGTTAGATGCTGGAACACTTCTTGGATGCATTAGACATAAAGGATTTATTCCATGGGATGACGATATTGATATTTGTATGCCCAGAAAAGATTACAATATTTTTGTAAATCTTCTAAAAAGTTATTTTAAAGAAAATGAAATAAGATTAAAAGCCGAACTGGATAATAATTTTCAAATAAGAATAATTTCACAAAATAATGACGCAGCATTAGATATTTTTCCTATTGATAACTATATTACTTCTAATTTAAATAATAAACAAAAAAAAGAAATAACTGATTTAATTAAAAATGCAAGAAATATTTTTGATAAAAATTTCCCTGCACAGAAAATAAAAAAATGTAATATTAACAAATTAAAAACAGAACTTATCAATATCCAAAATAGAATAGTTTTACAAAATCAAAAAGTTACAATGAAAAATCCTGCATTATTTTACGGTATTGATTTCCCATATTACAGTAAATATCATTTGATTTATAACCATGATGAAATAT
>CALVEU010000025.1 GCA_944326635.1 Candidatus Gastranaerophilales bacterium
TGGAAAATCAACATACGAACTTGAGGATTTAAAAAATATTGTCATTGATCAAAGAGGTAAGATAAAAGTTCCAGATGAAGATATTGATTCATTAAAAACAGCTCCAGATTTATGGAATGATGAAAAATGGAGAATATATGGGGATTATAAAAACGAAGATAAGACACATTGGAGAAAAAAGTATCGAGATATTAATACTATAGAGGTAAGCAATTATGGAAGAATCAGAGTTAATGGAAAAATAAATTCTGAAGATATTGAACTAATTGAAAGTTTTACTTCTGAAAAAATTTATCAGATTGTTGCTAAAATTTGGTTAAGTTGTAAACATATAGAAAAAGAATGTCAAAAAGAAACTTGTAAAAATTGTACCGTACAAAAAAAATTAAGGGTACAAATACATCATATCAACAATGATCCAAGAGATAGTCGAGTTGAGAATTTAATTTGGATAAATGCTTGCACTCATAGAACAATCCCAAAACAATAGGTAGTATTATGTCAAGACTTGAAAAAGCTAATCAAATTATAGAATTATTAATTCTTTTACAAACTTCATACAGAGGTCTTACAATTGATGAAATTGCAGAAAAGTTTGAATGTACAAGACGCTCTGCAGAACGTATGAAAGCACTTATTGTTGCAAACTTTCCAAACAAAATAGAAGAAGTTGAAAATCAAACAGATAGAAAAAAACGTTGGAGATTTAAAAAAGGGAGTGTGAATTATTTGATTAATCTCACACCTCAAGATTTTGCAAATCTTGAAGTATGCAAAGATAGTTTAACAAACTCAACTCAGAAAAATGAAATTCAAAAACTTATTGATAAACTAAAAATTCTCGACTCTAACAATACTCATAATGCAGATATTGAAGCAACTTTGGAAGCGCAAGGCTATGCAGTTCGTCAAGGGTTTAGAGAAAATATTTCATTAGAAATTTTGGAAAAAATTAATGAAGCAGTACTTTGCCAAAAGCAGATAAAATTTAAATATTATAATGAAGAAAAAATAGTTAATCCTTATGGTTTGTTAATTGGTGAAAAAATATATTTAATTGCACGTTTTGATAATAATGATAAAAATTATACATTTAGATTGTCAAAAATTGAGCAAATCCAAATTACAAACAACTATTTTGATAGAGATGAAAAATTTGATATAAAAGAATTCTCTCAAAAATCTTTTGGAGTATTTCAAGATGATGAAATGGAAGTAAAATTAGAATTCAAGAAATCAGCTCATGAAGTTTTAGAATATAATTTTCATCCGACACAAAAAATCGAAGAATTAGAAAATGGAAATTTTGAAGTAACATTTACTGCAAGCGGTCAATATGAAATTATAACAGAATTACTAAAATGGCGAGATTGTGTAAAAATAATCTCGCCGGAAAAATTAAAACAAGAATACAAAAATACAGTTATTTCAATGTTTAATAACCTAGACTAATTTTTTGTATTGTTCTAACACACTATCAGTTGAAGAATAAATCATAGGAAGAATTTCCTGTCCTTTATCATTCAAAATTCCAAACTGCCCATTAACTCCATATTCATCAAAAACTCCGATTAAAAAATGATTATTTGAAAGCCCCTCAAATCTTTCAATCATTGAGTATTTAAAATCTGTTAGCTGCTTATTTTCACTATGAAAAAGAGCAAATTGTTTGGTATCAAAATTTTGGACTTTCCATAAATTTTCCCATAAATGTTTACAGCTTTCATATTTAAATATAGATTCTATTGGTTGAATTTCTAATTTTGCTAATTTTATTTCATTAAAAGTTTTTTCTTTAATTTTTTGTGCTTCTTTTTCTACTGCCTTTAAAAGCGCAGATTCAGACAATATTCTATTAGCCTCTTTTTTAGCTTCTTCAAGAATTTTTTGAGCTTCAAGTTTTGCGTTTTTAATAATTTGTTCTGTCATAATATTCTCCTATTAATTCAGTAATGTATGTATGTTTGTCATCTTTTTTTAATCTCATTTGATTTTTTTCAATATTATATTCAATATTGTCATATTCACATTGAACAACTACTTTACCCAAAAGATCAGCCAATCCCCATTTGTTATCTTTTTTTATTGGGTAATAATTAAAGAAACAGTCACCTATTTTTGTATATTCTAATGGCAAAATAACTTCACCATTTTGGCTAATAAAACCATATTTCCCATCAAGCTTTACTCGTGATATTCCATTAAAATAATCAAAAGCTAAGTCAAATTTTAATGGGATTACAAATTTTCCAAACTTATCTACATAACCCCATTTATTATTGAATTTAATTCTAGCAACTGATTCATAAAAAGATCCAATTTCATCATAAATACAAGGTAAAATTTCGTTACCTGATTTACCTAAAAGACCAAATTTATCATCTGCATCAATTTGAAACTTACAGACATTATCTTCAAAAAAATCTAAATATTCATATTGAATAGGTATTATTTCCTTACCAAACCTATCGATATATCCCCACAATCCGTTCTTTTCTACTTTTGCAAGTCCGTCCTGAAATTCAAAAGCAAAATCATATTTGAACGGGATAATTATGTTTTCATGTTTATCGATGAACCCATATTGACCATTTAATCCAACATTTGCTAATCCTTCACTAAAACATAAGGCAAAATCGTATTTTGGCGGTATCACAAGTTTACCTTGATTATTTATAAATCCAAATTTTTCATTTTGTTTTACTGCAGACAAATTTTCTCTAAATTCCCAAACCTTTTCATATTTAATATCTTCTTTAACTTGATTATCTTTTATTTCATACTTAAACTTAAAATCACTAGAATTAGTAATTGGTGGGCAATTTGAATGTAAAAAGCTATATAATGAATCTTTATCATATAAAAAATTTTCACATTCCATATGTGTTATAGTATTAGATTTTTTTGTGTTTTCCGTAATTAAAATAACTTCGTCAAAGGATAATGTTTCATCAATAATTAATTCAACATTTTCAGAATTGTTAAAACTTTTAAATATATTAGATAAAAACTCTGAATCCATTTCTGATGATAAATTTATTTTTATTGATTTTAAAGTGTAATTATTATAATTTCCTAATATTTGATTAAAATTATTTCTTGTAATTTTGATTGTCTGATTCATATAATTCCTTGTTTTAACTATAAATTTATTTTAAAGTTTATATGTGACAAAATAAGTCGGACTCTGATAGATATCATTATTGATAGTTTTTGAGATAAAAGTTTGTACTAAACTGAGGAAATTATATATTTCTATATTGGCTACTATATAATTAGTCTAATTGAATATATATTTTTACATTAAGAACTCTTCTTGGCAAATTTCTTAATCAAAATGTTTTTAACTATATATAAGATTTTTGGGGATATATAATGTTATCGATTTATCTTAATTCTGAAAATTCGAAAAACTATATTTTGGAACAAAAAATCCAACAAAAAAAGCCAAAAGAAATAATTAAGATTTTTGACTTAAAAAACAATGAAAACAAATTCAATGAATGGGAACCTAAATTTTATACAGTAGATATTAATTCAATAAATAAATTAAATTATGTAACTGATTATACTAAAGGCGAAATTAATATAGATAAAAAAATAGGGAACACTAAACAAACAAAAAATGATTGTTGGCTTCTATCAGGAATAAATGCACTTGTAAATACAACAAAAGGACAAGAATATATAAAAAAAGCAATTAGACACAACAATAATAAAGATACTGTAATATATTTTAAAGGCACAAACACAAGCATAACGATACCTCGAATTGCATTAAATGCCGCAAAACAGAGTAATGAATATGTAAAAGGTGACGATGATATGTTAGCAATAGAGCTAGCAACTGAATTTTATAAAAAAAAGTTAATCACAGGCAAAGAAGCATTAAAAAATAAGAATCCCAATATTATTAATGGAAAACATACATCAGGAAACTTAAATAATCCAATAGCTGGAGGCTTTCCTTCAGATATATTGTTCCTTATTACAGGGAAAAAATCTACAACATATTTTAATAAAAATAATAACGACCTAAATTATTTAAAAAATTTAATCAACAAATCAAGGAAAAATCCAGATAAATATACAATAATCTGTAATTTTAAAGAAAAAAGAAATGGATTATATATACATCATGCTTATGCACTTAAAAAAGTTGATGATAATTTTGCAACACTTATAAATCCTCACAATACCGCTATTGAAGAAAATATCCCAATAAATGATTTTTATGAAAATATTAATAGCTTAACGTTATTAGAATTATAGATTTTATCTTACTTACCTTGTCCATATTTGACGTAGAGGAAAATTATAATAAAATATAGATGTATCTAATTTACAGGAGTAAGATAATGCAAGAAATTAAATGTCCAAAATGCAATGAAATTTTTCAAGTAGATGAATCAGGTTATGCAGCAATAGTAAAACAAGTAAGAGATAAAGAATTTGAAAAAGAAATTTCATCAAGGGAATCTCAATTTAAAAATGAAAAAGAAGCAGCAATAAAACTTGCCCAATCTGAAACTGAAAAAAAATACCAAGATATAATTATTAGTAAAGAAAAAGAATTGTATAATACTACAGCTCAAAAAAATGTAGAAATTATGGAATTAAAAGCAAAACTTGATTCTTATGAAAAAGACAAAAATCTTGAATTAAATAAATTTGAAATTGAAAAAGAGAAAGCTCTTGCAGAAAAAGACAAACAAATTGCAGAGCTTACAAATAAAATTGAAACAAATGAAAAAGAAAACTTATTAAAAGAACTATCATTAAAAGAACAATACAAAATACAACTTCAATTTAAAGAAGAAGAAATAGCTCGCTATAAAGACTTTAAAGCAAGACTTTCCACAAAAATGATAGGAGAAAGCCTTGAACAACATTGCGAATTAGAATTTAACAAGCTTCGTGCAACCGGATTTCAAAATGCATACTTTGAAAAAGATAACGATGCTAAAACAGGCAGCAAAGGAGATTACATTTTCAGAGAAGCAACCCCTGAAGGAATAGAAATTGTATCTATTATGTTTGAGATGAAAAATGAAATGGATACTACATCTACTAAAAAGAAAAATGAAGATTTTCTAAAAGAACTTGACAAGGACAGACGAGAAAAAAATTGCGAATATGCTGTTCTAGTATCTCTTTTAGAACCTGAAAATGAATTATATAATTCAGGGATAGTAGATATGTCACATAAATTTCCTAAAATGTATGTAATTAGACCACAATTTTTTATCCCTATTATTACGCTACTCAGAAATGCGGCATTAAATTCATTACAATACAAACAAGAACTTGCAATCATAAGAAGTCAAAACATTGATATCTCAAATTTTGAAGAAAGTATGAATGATTTTAAAGAAAAATTTGCAAGAAATTATGAAATTGCAAGTAAAAAATTTAAAACTGCAATAGAAGAAATTGACAAAACCATTGACCATTTACAAAAAACAAAAGAAGCTCTTTTATCTTCTGAGAATAATCTCCGCCTCGCAAATAACAAAGCTGAAGACTTGAGCATAAAAAGACTAACCAAAAATAATCCGACTATGGCTGCAAAATTTGCAGAACTAAAAAAGAACAATCCATTTTAATTTAATAAATATGAATTAAATTTTTGATTTTTTATGAAAAATACTTTTTATAGATTCAATAGTATTTTTTAAATTAAACATATTTGAAAATTCAAATTTTATTATATCTAATCTGCTTGATTTTTCAGGACAAATATCGACTTTTGCAGGGGAAGATCCAAATTCCCTGCATATATCAGGGCGATAATCATACACACTGCATCGAGCTTCATTAGTTATAAATGGGCAATAATTGTATATTTTTTTGGCTTCATATTGTCTTAAAAGCTCATTTACATCTTCAAGACTTTTAAGATTCATAGCTTCCATCATTTCTTTACTTATGCCGTATAATTTTTCACCTGTTACCCTGTCAATATGAACAATCTGAATAGGACGTGTACTATATACTATTGAATTATAAGTATCTTTTGGATCATTTATACCAATATTCAAGCCCCCATAAATAGGACTTTGAATTCTTGATTGAAAACGTTCAACAAACCCTTCAGGCAGAGGCACATCAATACAGCAATGAGCTTTACATTTCGGAACATAACATTGCGTCGGACTTTTTAAATATTTAACAGCTTTTGATAAAATTTTCATATTCATAAAAAATCTAAAAATAAAAATTTTTGCTATGTTATTATTTTTGACATAAGTATTAATCTTTAATAATTTAATTAATATATAAAATTTTAAATAATATACAAATTTTTCTATTTATTGGGTATTATATTATTAAGTGATAAATAAAAATGGATTAAAATTATGAAATCAATTAAAGAAGTATCATTAGAATCAAAAATTTTAAAAAGATTACAAAACCATAAATTATGTACAGATTTAGTAAACTATTTATTTGCAGATGAAGAATTGCAAGAAATGCAAGATTATGCAAATAACGTATCAATAAAAAGACTGGGTTATAATGACCATGGTCCGGTTCATATGCGACAAGTTGCAGCAAATGCTATCAAAATGCTTAATCTTTTACAAAGTGCAGGAATACAAACTTCTCTGGAAAAAGAAGAAATCGGAACTTTTGAAGATAGTATGTGTGCTGTAATTATTGCAGGTCTAATGCATGATTTAGGAATGATGATAGGACGGCAAGGACATGAAAACATGTCAGTAATACTTGCTAAACCTATTATTGAAAGAACTTTAATGAAAATATTACCAGATGATTTGCATAGAAGAACTATAATCAAATCTCTTGCAATCGAAGCAATTATAGGTCATATGTCAAGTCATAAAATACATTCAATTGAGGCAGGAATAATTTTAATAGCTGATGGTTGTGATATGACAAAAGGAAGAGCTAGAATCCCTATGGCAATAAATACAACTCCAAAAGTCGGAGATATTCATAAATATTCTGCGAATGCCATAACTAGAATAGGTATACACCACGGAGAAAAAAAACCTATTAGAATCGACATAGAAATGACTGGAGATGTCGGATTTTTCCAAATTGAAGAAGTACTATTAACAAAAATTGAATCAAGCCCTGCAAAACAATTTGTAGAATTATACGCAGGTGTTGAAGGTCAAGAACCTAAGTGTTATCTGTAAAAAGATGCATTACATAAAAAAGTGATTATGGAAATTTTTTCGAACCTTCTTTAAAGCATTATCTAAACTTGTAATTACATCATTAAAAAATACAAGTTCGTAATCATTTGCTTTATTTATAAGATCAATTAACTTATTTTTTGTAGGATTAGCTGTTTCAGTTATATCAAATCCAAATTCTTTTAAATCCATTTTCAAAATTTTTACAAGCAAAAAAAATGTTGTTAAAGAGGGTGTATAACAACCTCTTTCTATTCTTGAAAGGTGTTTATCACTTAAATCAGCCATTTCTGCAAGTTCAGCCTGAGTTAAATTCATTTTCTTTCGATGATATTTTATTTTTTCTGCAATAAATTTTTTATCATCAAATTTCATCATAATCGTATCTCCAATTTAAAAATATGATGTATACAAATAGTTTTTAAGAACATATATGCATATAATATTAATTAATTTGATGTATATGTATATAAAACTTAATAATCAATTGTATATATATATTTACCTGTGATTTAATAAACGTATACATATAGTTAAAAGGAAAACTTTATGGGAGAATATAATAATTTTATAGAAAGCCTAAACGACGAATTAACATTATACAATCATAATTACGTTTTTAATATACCAAAAGTAACAGTAATAATCCCAGCTTTCAACGTAGAAGACTATATATATGACTGTTTAATCTCACTTGTAAAACAAACTTTAAAGGAAATTGAAATAATAATTATAAATGACGGTTCCACAGATAACACTTTTTCTATAATTTCAACATTTGCACAATATGATAAAAGGATAAAAATAGTTAATCAAAGCAATCAAAAAAGTGGAGCTGCAAGAAATAAAGCAATAAAATTAGCAAAAGGAGAATATATTACATTTGTCGATAGCGATGACACAATTGAATTAACTACACTTGAAACCTTTTATAATACAGCAAAATCTAATGGAAATGATATTGTCATATGCGGAGCATATACTATCAAATATGGGAAATTTAAAAAAGGATATTACAGCATCGAAAAAATCCCTAAAAAGTTAAAAAATCAAAACCTAAACAGCAAAACTATAAAAGAAAATATCTTAACACTTCCGCCAATTGCGTGGGCAAAACTTTATAAAACTAAATTTTTAACAGAAAATAGAATTTTATTTCAAGAAGGATGCAACGGAGAAGACCAAATATTTTTTATTGAAACAGTATTACTTGCAAATAAAATATATATTATTGATAAAAATTATTATTATTACAGAAAAGATAGACCAACTTCTCTCACACATTCAAAACAAAAAAATGATAATTCAGTAATTTTAAATTTTTATGAAATAGAAAAATTTTTACAAAAACAAAATATTGCTCAAGAATTAAATTTTAAAATTCTAAACAAATATTTTATAAAATCAGCATCTTGGCTTGGAAAATGTTCTAAACAATACAAGGAAATATATTTTAATGAGTTTAAAAATTTACAATTACATTTGCGAAACATTTACCCAAAATACTACTGGGGAAAACTTAATCTTAAAGAAAACGATAGTTATTTAATAATTAAAATAAAAATTTTTACAACACAATTACTACTTAATAGGGGGATGAATAATGCAAAATAAAAATATAAAAGTTTCAATAATAGTACCAGTTTACAATACAGAAAAATATATAGGTAAATGTCTTGAAAGTCTTATTGCACAAACATTAAAAGAAATAGAAATTATATGTGTTAATGACGGTTCAACAGACAATTCTCTAAAAATACTTAACTATTACCAAAATAAAGATTTACGCATAAAAATAGTTAATCAAAAAAATTCAGGTCCAGGGAAATCAAGAAATACTGGAATAAAAATTGCAAAAGGAGATTTCATAGGATTTGTAGACGGAGATGATTGGGTTGATAAAAACTATTTTGAAAAACTATACAATGCAGCAATAAAATATAACTGTGAAATTTCTGCAGGAGATTTTTACAGACAAGGTAAAATTTTAAAAACAAAAAAATTAAATTATAAATATATGAAAGCTTTCTATACCCCAACAGAAAAAATAAATCAAGCATTTATTCCAAAACATAATTATGTATGGAATAAAATATATAAAAGAGAAAAATTATTATCAATGCCATTCCCTGAAAACTGCTACTATGAGGATATGCGATGGCTTATCAAAATAATATATAACTTGAATGGATTTGTCACAGTTCCCAATACATTTTATTATTACAGAAAAAACCAAGGCTCAATTGTAACTCAAAAGACAATAAAACACCAACAAGACTGTAAATTAGCTGAAAAAGAAATTCAAAATTTCTTACACAAGCATAACATACCTATTCTAATACAATACAAACTTTCAAAAAAAATCAAAGTAAAATTATTAGGGCTAAAACTATTTGGAATAGAATTTTATCATCCCCAAAAAATCAAATTCAAATTGTTTGGCTTTATTCCATTAATAGAAATAGAGAAATTAAACTAATTAATATTTCCCTGAATCTATTTTCTTTATCAAATCATGATATACGGAATTAGGAGAATTTTTTGCATAACGCAATAATCTTCGTTTTGCAACTTCTTTTAATTCATCTATTTTTTCAGGATTTCCATTTTTCAAGAAAAATAACATTGCCTGTTTTCTATTTTCAAAAAGTTCATCTTCTGGCATTTTAGCTAAAACATCACCAAATGTTTGTTCTCTTGTTTTTCTATCCCACTCATAAAAAGGAGTTTTTAAGAAACAGAATTTTTCAGCATATGAAAGTATACAAGGAGTCCAAGATACATCTTCATACTTCAAAATTCCCAAAGGATGGGCTTTTACAATTGATGCTTTGTATAACTTATTCCATATTGCACAGTTATAATACCCAGGTGTGTACATAATTTCAAAATATTTATCAATATCAAGCGGAATATCTTCCATAAAAGGCAAGTTACAATGTATTGTATAACCTGAATCAATAAGACGATACAACGGAGCAATTGCAACATCACAATTATTTTTTGTAATTGAATTGTACAATTTACTAATCATATCAGCAGGAATTAAATCATCGTTATCCATGAATGCAATGTAATCACCTTTTGCAGCTTCAATCCCACGATTTCTTGCATCAGCTACACCACCGTTTTCTTTTTCAATTGAAACTACATTATTGTAGTTCTTTGCATACCAATCAATAATCTTTTGAGTATCATCAGAGCTTCCATCATTTACGATTATTATTTCTAAATCATTAAAATCTGAAGCTAGAGCACAATCAATACTTCTTACTATATAATCCTGTGCATTATATGCAGGGATAATCAATGAGACAAGAGGCTTTTTATATTTTCTTATACTCAATGAAACATAATCAGATTCTGCGACAATTAATCTTCCGTCAGGTGTATTCACAAAAGCCTTTACAATAAATTTTGAAGTACCTTTATAATCATACAAAGGAAGATAATGTCTTAATTTATCAGTTGTTTCAAAAATAGGTTTATCAAGATTTTTTGTATAAACAAGAAATCCATCAGCATCACCTTTATAACACCAAGATAAAAAGTTATTATAATTATATGATTTATAAATAGAAACACTTTCAAATTTATTTTCACTTACTTTTACAACAGGAGAAGATGCTAAAAATTCCCGACCTTCATCATTTTTTCTATAAGGTTTAATTTTAAATTCTGTTTCAGTTCTCAATTCTGTTGTAATAAATTCGCAATCAGAATTTTTAACCCCGTTAAACCCTATTTCATCTTCATTTCTGTATAATCTATATCCATCAGCTCCATTATATTTGCTGTAAAAAAGTTTTATATTTTTATCATCCAAAAATTTATATTGAATATCAATTGAATCAAACTTAAATTGACGAATAGAAGATTTATCAACCACAATCCCATCTTTCACAGCCTGAACAAAACACTCATTTTCGCCATACGGCACAAGAGAGAATCTCACGGAGTTACCGTCATAAACTCTTGCAGATTCATAAAAAATATCATCTTTCTTAAAAAAAATTTTATAATAATCAGCTTTTACATCAGCCCAAGAAATAATAATTTTTGACCCTTTTAATTCAATATTTATATCCATTAAATAATCTTCTTTTCCATTAACTTTACTACATATTTATTATATCAAAAATTTCAACATTCTCAAAATTAACTTTTTCTGCTATAATATTATTAAATTTATGAAGGGGAAGTGTACAATGAAAAAATTAATTCTAGCTATTGCAATATTATTTATTACAACACCTGTATTTTCAGAAGAAATTAATCTTACTCCTAAAAATTCTTTTTCAGGATTTAATAATTCAGCCGCAAAAGCAAGATATCCTCACTTACAAAAAACATTATCTGCTTCTGATATAGTTGAAGAACAAGAAGCGAATTCTATGATGGGGCCAAAATCCGTTAGAGAAATGGGAAATATCACTCCTTCAAATAACAACAGTGCACCAATGACATATAGTCAATTTCCACAGAATTATGACAGTTCAAATAGTATGATGCTAATGCAAGGCGGTATGCAAAATATGTTTATGGGCTACTAATTATAAGCCTATACATTTCGTGATTTATTTTTACCTTTTGGTAATTTCTTTGACTCATAAAAAGGGATTTTAGCTGGAGTTTGTTCAATATTTTGATTAACCTCCGGCACCACAACAGGTGAAGAATAATAAGGCACAATAACCATTGAAGAACCATTTTGTTTTATTTTATAATTCAAAGTTTCACAAGATGCAGATATTTGAGCAAATGCCAAAATTAAAAATAATAAACATACTTTTTTCATAACACACACCCTAATTTATTTTGCTGAATAAGAATAAGTCACAACTGACTTTCCAGATTTCCCTATCGTATATCTTATAGGACGTTCTACAGTAGTTCCACGATACCTTATTACACCCATTTTAGGCACATTAGGTTCTTTTACTCTATTTACTGATGTGCCATAAGCATATCTTGGAGTTGAACTTGCCGGAGAATATGAATATGCTCTTTCCCTTGCATCATCTTCTCTATGGCAACTACCATTACATCTTCTTGTACCACCCCTGCCAACTCTATAATGGCTATATCTTTTTTGATATTGGTGAGGATTTACAAGCCTTACAGGTCTATCTTTTCTAACTGTTCGGGCATAAACAGGTACAAACATAGACATAAATGTTATCAAAATAAATAATACTACTACTTTTTTCATTCTACCTTCGTCTTTATATTAATATATTATTTGGTATATTTTAAATATGATAATTTTTTCAGACAAACTTTTCACAAAACCGATAATAATAATTCAAGCATTTAATCAAGATGAAATTATCCATGCCTTTGAACTAATTGAAAAATTTAAAAAAGAATTTTTCATTATAGGCTATCTCAGGTATGAAACTTTCACTGTGCAAAAATCACGATTCCCGCTTTTGTACTTTGAAGTCTTCAAAGATTACAATATATATAAAACAAAAAAAGCAAATTTTTTGCTACTAAATCCTCGTCCTTGTGTAAATTTTTGTGAATATACAGAAGCGATTAACAAAATTAAGTATGAAATCTCCTGCGGAAATACATACGAAGTAAATTACACATACGACTTTGAAATTCCTTATGAAGGAGATGATATTGAGTTCTTTGAATTTTTATTAAACAAACAGAAAACACCTTACAATTTTTATTTAAAAAACAACTATGACACCATTCTTTCTTTTTCCCCAGAATTATTTTTTACCCTAAAAAATAACCATATTTTAACCAAACCAATGAAAGGAACTATAAAAAGAGGGAAAGATGCAAAAGAAGATAAAGATCTAATTGAATTTTTAAAGAATGATGAAAAAAATAAAGCCGAAAATGTCATGATTGTAGATCTTTTAAGAAACGATTTGGGACGCATTGCAAAAACCGGCAGCGTAAAAGTTACAAAACTTTTTGAAATTGAAACCCACAAAACTCTGCATCAAATGACATCTCAAATCGAAGCAGACTTAAAAGAAAATACAACACTGCTTGATATTTTTAAAGCAATATTTCCTTGCGGCTCGATCACCGGAGCTCCAAAAATCAGCACTATGAGGATTATTGACAAAGTTGAAAAAGGCTCTCGTGACATCTACTGCGGAGCTATCGGAATGATATCTCCAGAAGAAACAATTTTCAGTGTTCCAATTAGAATTCTTCAAAAAAAGCAGGGAGAAAAATATTTTAAATATCGTGTAGGTGGTGCAATAGTATGGGATTCAGATATTCAAGATGAATGGGAAGAAACTCTAACTAAAACAAAATTTCTCAATAGTGATTTTCAAATAATTGAAACTATCAAAGTTGAAAACAGCAAACTCTTATTTGAAAAAGAGCATTTTAAAAGAATGGAAAATTCTGCAAAACACTTTGGCTTTAAATTTTCATACCCTCATATAACTCCTAAGCAAGACGGGATTTTGAGGTTATTGCTAAACAAAAACGGAGAAATCACAAAAGAATACAAACCTTTAATTGAATCGAAGACAAATCAAATTTCGATTTCTCCGATAAAAACAAACAGCCAAAACGAATTTTTATACCATAAAACAACCTATCGACCTTGGTATTATGACAGTTACAAAAAAATTTCAAACGGGGAAATTTATGATGAAATTTTCTTTAATGAAAAAGGAGAACTGACTGAAGGAGCAAGAAGCAATATCATTTTACAAATTAACGGCAAACTTTATACTCCACCTGTAAAATGCGGGCTTTTAGATGGTATTTTCAAAACATCAATGAAAAATGTATCTGAAAAAATTCTTTATAAAAATGATTTAGAAAATGCAGAAAAAATATTCTGTGTAAATTCAGTAAGAGGAATAGTTGAGGTGAAATTATGATTTTGATTGATAATTACGATTCTTTTACCTACAACATAGTTCAATATCTTGAAGAATTAGGAATACAACCTGAAATTTATGAAAATGATAAAATTACGATAGAAGAATTAAAAAAGATTGAATTTAAAAGCATAATCATTTCACCAGGTGCAGGAACTCCTGACACTGCAGGGATTTCTATGCAAGTAATAAATGAATTTTATAAAACAAAAAAATTCTCGGAATATGTCTTGGTCATCAATGTATCGCACAATTTTTTGGAGGAAAAGTTATAAAATCACAGAACCCGACTCATGGCAAAACTTCTCAAATATTCTTTAAACAGAAAAGTAAATTATTTAAAGACATTCCAGAAGGATTTAATGCAACAAGATACCACTCCCTAATTGTTGAAAATTTACCTGAATGCCTAAAAGCAACAGCCCAAACAAAAGATAACATTATTATGGCACTTGAACATCGTAAACTCCCAATTTATGGTGTACAATTCCACCCTGAAGCAATACTTACTGAATATGGACATAAAATATTAGAAAATTTTATTAACTTATAAAATTATTTATTTTTTATAAATTCAATATGGTAACCTAATATTTTAGCTATTATCTGACACTCTTTTAAAGACAAAGAATCCCTATCCAACTTACCATACAAACTTTGTCTTGTATAAGTTTTACCTAGTTCCTTAGACATTAATTCTGCAAGTCTTATAATTGACATATTATGTAATGTCAATAAAGAACGAATATAGCTTTTATTTTGATTATCCATAATTAAATTATATTTTTATTGACAAATTTGTTCCAATAAAGTATTATTTGTCTTATATATGATACATATTATTTATAAATGAGAATATTATTAAAAAAGATTAAGGAGTAAGCATGAATAGTAATGATAAATTAAATATCATAGCAAATTCAATTAGAAAAAAGAAATTAGAGAAAGGCTATACATCAGAAGAACTTGCAAATAGAACTGGCTTAAATATATCAATTATCAAAAAAGCAGAAAAAGGCAGTAAAATGGTTAATTTTGAAGATTACATTATCATCTTTTTAATACTTGGGTTAATTGATTATAATAAACTTCTTAATTTATAATTTTACAACTGCACTATGACGATTAGTTGTCGCATTTTCTTTTCTATAAGAGAAAAATAAACTGTTATTGCAAACGGTGCAGAAATTGCATACGTCAATATTTTCCGGTTTCATGCCTGCTTCAATCAATTGACGTTTATTAATTCCTTTTAAGTCAACATAAATATTACCTTGACGGATTTCTGACAACCCTGAAAAATCTTTGACAGTCTTTTTTAACTCTCTATATACTTCTTCACCTACATTGTAACAACAAAAAGAAATAGCAGGGCCAATTGCACTTTTCAAATTTTCAGGCTTTGAGCCAAATTCTTTTACTAATTTTTGAACTGTTTTCGATGCAATATTACCGGCAGTTCCACGCCAGCCTGCATGAGATACTGCTGCAATTTTATTTACAGGATCATAAATTATTACAGGTGTACAGTCTGCAAAGTTCAAATACACAGCTTGTTCTTTATTGGACAAAATCAAACCATCAGTATCAGGGTATGAACTAACTCCAATTTTTGCAACATCAACATAAGATGTGTGAGTTTGAGATGGATGAATAAGATTATTTTCATCTATTCCAAAATATTCACAAACATCTTTTTTATTTTCTTCAACTAATTCTTCAAAATCAGGTTCTTTAGTTTTTATAACACTTTCACGAGTAGTAAAAAAGTGATTAAGCCCAGTTAATACTGAACTTTTTAAAATTCTTTTTCCATTAATTTCATCAAAATAAAACATAAAATATATATACCATAAAAGATTAATTGCACAAATTTATTAACTATGTTAAAATTCTGACCGTAAATTAGATATATAAAATAAGGAGATTTATATGCAAGAGCTTTTAAAAAAATGTTTAGTAGAATTCATTGGAGCATTTTTTCTAATATTAACAATCGGCTGTTCATCATTTCCTAACGGTGGAAATACATTCCCTCCAATGGCAATAGGATTTATTCTTATGGTAATGATATATGCAGGCGGGCACATTTCAGGAGGGCATTACAATCCTGCGGTATCACTATCTGCAGCAATCAGAGGTGCACTACCTTGGAAAGATTTTTTGCCATACATTATTTCCCAATTTATAGGTGCAGTATTAGCAGGATTTTTAACATCATATATCGTTGCAATTCCTCCATCTGCAGCAGAAGCATCATTTGCAATTCCACCTATGATTATTTGTGAATTTTTATTTACATTTGCATTATGTTATACAGTATTAAATACTGCAACATCAGAAGATACCAAAGGCAATTCTTATTATGGCCTTGCAATAGGATCTGTTGTTCTTGTCGGAATACTAGCTACAAATGGAACTTGTTATTGTGCTTTTAATCCGGCTGTTGCCATTGGACTTCTTTCAATAAAAATTGCACAAACAAAATTTATTTTAATTACTATTTTAACAAATCTTGTAGCAGGTGCTGCAGCTGCAGGTGTATATAAAATTACTAATAACGATTAATCAATAAAAATAAATTTAGATAAAATAAAAAAGGTTCTCTAATTATAAAGAACCTTTTTTATTTTAATTTTATAATTGTAAACCTTTTTGTTCATCTCTAAAACATTGACAAGAAGGACTCAAAGATCCATCACAGCATTTTGCTCTACCGCCTGAACAGCCACATACACCACCATGACGAGAACAGCAACCTCTTTGTGCCATTAAACATTGGCTGATATCTGAAGTATTTTGATGATTTATATTAAACCCCAAAATCCCAAAATTAAACACCGCAACTAAACTTAAAATAAACAAAATCTTTTTCATATCTATTACTCCTTTTTATAAATAAATTTTAATCCGGAATTAGAATTTTCACAATTACCATGAAGTCTGAGATTTTGTGCTATCATATATCTATGAAGAAAATTTTAGGGATAATTTTAGGGTTAGTTATATTACAAAATGTCTGTTTTGCGGAGACTGGTGTAAGTTTTGTCTACATAAACGGTTCCAATAATAACGATGAAAAAATGCGTAATTGGTATATTGAAGGAGTACAAAAACTTCATCCAGTAATGAAAAAAAAGTTTGAACAAAATAAAGAAATAAAACAAGTTTTTTTAAACAAACCTCAATATAAAATTAATGAAAAACCTGTAATTTTCTTTTGGGGAGATAAAAGTCAAACAGATTTAGAATTTGTACAAAAACAGTTAGATTTATCTAAAGCCTTTAGTCCTACTCTCGCATACAAAGTCAGATCAATGCTTGCAGCATATTTACACGATGCAATTTGGGTACAAAAACAGCATAATATGCTCCCAATTTTAGACGAATTAAATGATACAGTCTTAAAAGAAGCTGAAAAAGGTAATAAAGTTATATTATACGGTTATTCTGCAGGAACGTTTGTAACTTATCAATATATGTTTAATAAATTACCATATATTAATGCAGAAAATCTTTTCAATACGATTAATGTAAGTGATGAAGTAAGACAATTTGTAAAAAATAACCCAATAGAAAATACTTGTATTTCTGCACTATCTAAAGCAGGATTAGGAATGGTATCAGAAACCGGTCATCTTGTATTAAAAAAAGATGATAACTTATCTTTAGAAGAAAGTTATTTAAAAATAAAAGAAGCAACAAAAAATTACTGTGCACCAAAAGATTCACTAAAAGGTGTCGTAAATTTTGCAAGTCCGCTGGTATTGTTTTACTCAGACCTTGCTGATCCAGATTATGAGCTAAATTACTATAACAAATTAATGCTTAAATACATAATCGAAAACGGATTATTTTTTATTACGGTAAATTTCAGAGAAGACCCGCTAGGATTTCCAAGCACAAGAAATCTTACAATAGATGAGATTGAAAAACTTGCAAACATTGAAATCACAAATCCTCGAGGATTTGTATATGATAATTCAAGTGTATGGTCAAAACGATCAGTTCTATTTGCCCACACATCATACTGGAGTGCAAGAAAAACTTTTGCAAATGCTGTTGTAAAAGCATTTGCAAACGGTTACCGACTTCAATATGACAAAGAGTTCCAACAAAAAGTCCTAGAAAATAATAAAAGAAAAATTAAATTTGAAATGTATTAATAAAATAAAAACACAGACTATAAAATAGAGGGAGAAGAAAAATGAATTTTGATAACGGAGCACAATTTGATCCAGGATTTGTACAACACATGTCAGCTTTTGTTCCAAATATAGAATATGTTTATGCAGGATTAGATAGAGTAAAAAATTTCACGCAGAAAAAAAATCAATTCAAAATGTATTACCCTAAAATTCAAACATTATTGAAAAATTATTTAGGCTTCTATCTTGGCTGTATTCTTTGGGCTACATATATAAGTCGGCTTGATGAAAAACCAATTTTAAATAACCTATGTTTTGGCGGAGAATATTCTGAGAAAGAAACACTTAGTGAAGTTGAATTTATAAAAGATTATATTGAACAGCTGAAAAAAGATGTTAAATACTACACAGGTCAGGATTTCACTATTGACGAAAAAAGCATTAATATTTTAAATGCTTACAGAGAATTTTTAATCGCAAATAAAGGCTTTGTAGAAACAAAAACTACAAAAGATATAAAACTTCCTGCTAATCTAAAAGCACCATCTGAAAAAGATTTGGAAGAAATATTATCAGGAATTGAAAAAGTAATCGATAACGGTAAATTGTATGAATTATTCCCATTAGCAGAAAAGGTTTTATAAAAAATGGATTTAAAAACAAAATTATACCAAATGTTTATCTTAGGTACAGAAGGTGACGGTTACATTCAAGCCCTAGAAAAAGGACTTGGAGGAATGATTTTCTTTACAAAAGATATTCACACAAAAGACCAATTCAAAAACTTGGTCTCTGATATTAAATCAAAAGCACTCATTCCGCCTTTTTTATCAATAGATCAAGAAGGCGGTAGAGTTGAACGTACTGAAAATATTCATAACGGTAAAAAATACCTATCTGCAAAATATGCTTATGAAAAAGGAGAAAAATTTTTACACAATCAAACAAAAGAAATTGCTCAGGAATTAAAAAGTTATGGACTTAACTTAAATTTTGCACCTTGTATTGATGTCAACACAAACCCTAATAATCCAATCATCGGGGAACGAGCTTTTTCAAACGACCCTGATGAGGTTATAAAATGTGAAAAAATAGTTTCTCAAACATATAGAGAAAACGGAATTATACCTTGTGCAAAACATTTTCCTGGACACGGAGACGCTAATGCAGATAGTCACTTAACACTTCCTGAAATTAATCTCCCGCTAGAAGAAATGGAAAAAACTCATATAAAACCTTTTGCCTCCTGTGCAAAAACAATAGAAATGATAATGGCAGCACATCTTCACTGTACATACTTTGAAAAAGATGTAATCCCAACATCTTTAAGCAAAAATGCAATTTCTTACTTAAGAAATAAATTAGGCTTTGACGGCATAATAATTTCTGATGATATGATAATGAAGGGTGCTACAAAATTTGGTTTTGTCAATGCCTGTGAAATGGGAATTCGTGCAGGTTTGAATATGTTTATTTACAGGAATTCCACACCTGAGACAATCAACATAATTGAAACAATCGCTCAAAAAGCATTATCAGACAAAGAACTCCAAGAAAAAATTGAATATTCATTCGAAAAAATAAATAATTTAAAATCTAAATTCTTAACTTATTAATTTATTAGTTTAGTAAGAGAAAAAACAATCTACTATCTAAAAAACATCTTTTTAATAATCAAATAATTTTTACTCATTAATATTAAGAATTTGTAATATATATTTTTTTAAAAGGCAATTATTATTTTTAGAGTTTTTTATACAAATGCTTAATACATAAATTCAATAATGGAATATAATAAAATAATAATGAAAGGAGATAAAATGGTTAATTTCGCAGATGCAGTAACAAAAATCCAATGTCGTAATTTAGTTACTAAAACTCCAACTAGACAAGGTGTAAAGGATTTATTAGAATGTACTTCACGAGTCAACGAAAAACTTTCAAATGGTTTTAATTTAGGAGGTATTCCAACATTATCACAAGATACTGTGATGTTAGGAATGGAAGCAAAAGCCACAAAAAAAATCCCTCATAGAAATATTATTAAAGAATTAATGAATAATAAATCCACAATTAAGGAAAATGCTTCTTTATCAATTTATCCAATTAATAATAATCCTCAAAAAAGATATATAAATAAAGAAATTTAAAATCTTGAAATTATTTAATACAAACAACAGGCAAGTCAGGTATTTCTTGATTTGCCTATTTTCATATTTATAGTCATTCTGAACTTGTTTCAGAATCTTATATTAATTTTGACCCTGAAAAAATTTCAGGGTGACAACAGTGTTTTATTTTAAATATTTCTGCAAAATCAGTTTTTTCAACGCGCGTGAATATACAGCCTGAGGATCAATTAACAAAACTTTATCTAAAGTTTCAACAGCTCCCTTATAAGCATTGTCATTCTGAACTTGTTTCAGAATCTTATATTAATTTAGACCCTGAAAAAATTTCAGGGTGACAACAGTGTTTTATTTTAAATATTTCTACAAAATCAAACTTTTCAAAGTTCTTGAATATACAGCCTGAGGATCAATTGACAAAACTTTATCTAAAGTTTCAACAGCTCCCTTATAAGCATTGTCATTCTGAACTTGTTTCAGAATCTTATATTAA
>CALVEU010000026.1 GCA_944326635.1 Candidatus Gastranaerophilales bacterium
TTTATTAATTTACAACAGCTTTTTACTTTTTTTTATCAAGTTTTTCAATCCTTTTAACAAGTCTTGGAAGCCAATCTTCTAAAATTTCATTATATTTTTTTATAAATCTTTCATCCGTAATTTTACAAGGATACCCTCCTATTGAATAAAAAGCGTACTCTTTATCATTTTTAACATGCAAAACTTCAAAATCAAATAATTCTTGACCTTTTTTGCTTATGTTAATTCTATGCCAAACTGAGTTGTTGAATTGAAACGAAAATTCTTTATCACCGTTTTTCACGCTTAAAATAACCGGACATTTTGAAATTTTATTATATTTTTTTGAGGCAATATATTCAATTTGGTCAATATAATTCCTGCTTTTTTCTGTTAAAATAGGTTCTTGTTCAAATCTTTTAGAAAAATACTTACTCATAGACTGAATCCAATTACCGTTAAAAGACACACAATTATTGCATTTTGGGGTTAAATGTAATTCCATAACTAATTTTTCCTTATAAAAATAATCTATATACTATTTTATAACATAAAAAAATGAATGATTAAATTAATTTTTCAGAATAATATAGGTAAAATAAATCAGTAAATACTCTACAGAGGATTGACAAATACAAAAAAATAATAAATAATAATTAATAATTAACAGGAGGCAAAATGATCAAGAATAGAGCTTTTAGAATTGCCCCCCCCCCGAAAAGATAGCATTACACAAGGGAGTTAGGGGATTTACATTAGCAGAAGTATTAATAACACTTGGTATTATTGGAATTATTGCGGCTATAACAATTCCAACATTGACAGCTAATTATCAAAAAAAAGTTCTTGAAAGTCAATTTAAAAAAGGATATTCTACACTTATAAATATTCACATAAAATTACAAAATGATTATGAAAATGTCTATAATTCTTTTATAAATCAACCATACAGTGATGCTAACAGATTAGAGTTTCTAAAAATTTATTCTACATACTTAAATGGCGCACAAGTAAAAAAATATAGTACAACTGAATATAAAACATTACAAGGTATTAAGCAAATAAATATAGCGCCAGACTGTTATAGAGAATATGGGATATATACAAATGACGGAATGCTTATATTTTTTGGAAACAATTATAGAAAAGATAGAATATATATTGATATAAATGGAAACCATAAACCTAACAAATTAGGATATGATTTATTCCCGTTCGACATTAATAAAGATGATAAATTAATTCCGCCTCCCCCATCATACTCATATACAGCAGTAGATGAAAATGGAAACCCAATAGCTATTAACACAAATGATTGTAATTTAGATAAAGAAGATAATAAATATAACGGATTTGGTTGTGCAGCATATGCATTATCTAATAAATGTCCAGATAATAGCAACAGAGAATATTGGAAGTGCTTACCTTAAACTTATCAAAATTAAGCTGATAGAGTAAAGATTTCGTAAATTTCTTCGTCAGAAAGTTCTGTAATAATCTTTTCTCCTTCGTATACAGCCAAATCCGCAAGTTCTTTTTTAGATTTAAGCATTTCATCAATCTTTTCTTCAAAAGTGCCTAATGTAATCATTCTGTGAACCATTACATTTTTATCCTGACCAATACGATAAGTTCTATCAGTTGCTTGATCTTCTACTGCAGGATTCCACCACAAATCGTAATGAATTACATTAGTTGCACTTGTAAGGTTAAGACCAGTACCGCCAGCTTTTAATGACAATACCATAATTTTTGCATCATCATCATTTTGGAATCTATGAATTAAATCTTCACGTTGTGGAACAGTCAAAGAGCCATGGAAAAATAAAGATTCAGTATTACATTCATCAGCAATAACTTTACACAATATATCACCCATTTCTTTATACTGAGTAAAGATAAGAGTTTTTTCATTATTATCCAGAATACTTTGGACAGTTGAAATACACTTGTCCATTTTTCCAGATAACTCCTTACTCATTTCTCCACCTTTTAAGAATTGATATGGGTGGTTACAAATTTGTTTCAATGCAGTTATCAGCTTGAATATATTTCCACGTCTATTAATTCCAGTAAAGCCGGAAATTTTTTCCATCATTTCATTTAATGTTTTTTCGTAAAGAACAGCTTGAGGTTTTGATAAGTAACAGTAATCATTGATAACCATTTTTTCAGGTAAATCAGTAATTACATGTTTATCTGTTTTCAAACGTCTTAGAACAAATGGAGAAACAGACATTTTTAATTTAGCCGCACGAGAATTTTCCTTAAATCTTTCAATTGGAATTGCATAACTTTTTTGAAATTCTTTCAATGTGCCTAAATATCCTTGATTTATAAAATCAAATATTGACCATAACTCTGTTAATCTATTTTCTACAGGAGTACCAGTCATAGCAATTTTAACATCTGACTTTAACATTTTAACAGCAAGAGTTTGAGCTGTATCTGGGTTTTTAATATTTTGGGCTTCATCGACAATAATCATACCCCATGAATTTTTCTTCAACTCTTCAATATCAATTCTCATAATTGCATAAGTTGTTAAAATTACGTCATGTTTTAAATCCAACTGTCTTTCTGCACCATGATAAATTACAGCATCTAATGATGGAGCAAACATTTGCAATTCTTTCATCCAATTACCCATCAAAGTTGTCGGACAAACTACAAGTACAGGCTTATCAAGCTTATTTTCTTCTTTCATCTTCAAAATTAAGCTAATAACTTGAATAGTTTTACCTAATCCCATATCATCAGCCATACAAGCACCAAACCCTTTAGAGATATTTGTCCAAAGCCATTTTAAACCTGTCATCTGATAAGGTCTTAATTCTCCTTTTAATTCTTTTGGCGGTGTAACATCAACAGGCTTATTGAAATCTTGTATAACTTTTGCAAATGCTTCATCATAATCAAAATCATACTGTTGCAACTGTCCAGACATTGAAGCGTGAATTAATTCCATCCTAGACATAGATTTAAAGTTTGCCTTAGCAATCTGCTCAAACAGCTTTTTAGTATCTTCTTGATCAATTAGCACATACTTATTTTTATATTTAATTAAACCATTTTGCCCTTGAATAAGTTTATTGAATTCCTCAATTGACAACTTTTCATTACCAATAGCAATTTCATAAGAGAAATCCAAAATATCATCTAAAGAAATTTTCGAAGAAGAATTATTATTGAAAATATCTGCCAATTCTTTAGAACGTGAAGATTTTACTTTTGCATTAATTGAGGCACGGGGAACTACTATATTTGTCAATTCTTCAGGCAAAATAACTTCAATTTGAGCTTTTTGAAGATAATAAGCAGTCTGAGTAATAATTTTATATACTTGATTTAAGTCTAAATCAAGAGCTAATTTATCCTCATCTTCAAACAGATCTTCTAACTCTGGCATATAACGAATAGCATAATTCAATTGTTTTTCAACAATCCTTGCTATATCCGAAGAATTAGCCTCAAAAACTTCTTCATCTGTATATAATTTATCAATTAAAACATCTTCATTAGTTTTTCTGTTTTTAATATGCACTTTCAAACGGAATAGTTCTTGGTCTTCTAATTTTGTAATTTTAAAGAATGGAATTACATCATACTTACCTAAATATAATTCATCAAACCATTGCGCAAAACTTTCTGCAATATCATGACCTTTCATCACAGATCGTTGTTCTAAATCTTTTATCATATAAGTTCCGGATTTTACATCTTTAAACTTATACGCTTTAATTCCTAAAAATTTATAAATTACATAGTTTAAATAATTGTAAATAAAATCATTAATAAAATTTTTAGGTTTTTCACCCTTTATAAACAAATCATCAGGAATATTTTCTTCAAACTGATTAATAATTCTTGCTAAATGCTGAGAATTAATAATTGGTTCATAAACAATTCTAAACATTGAACCATGCGTTTTTACTGTCGGAATGAAATACAATTTTTCAATGAGTTTCATTACAAAATAAGTGAGTTTATTCAAATAAATAAAAGTCGGCGTAAGAGATTCCAAATCAACAACATTACCAAAACCTCCAAAATAATCCATTACAAGATCTAAACTCATTGCATAACCAACTTTATCATCCATTACTTCTGATTTAAAACGGAACAATGAACCTTTAGATTTTAAATAATATTGAAAATTATTTGTCGGAGTAACAAAAAAAGATAATTTATCTTTATTATTAACTAAATAAAAGTTAGTATTTCTAGTAGGAGGATTAGGGCTAAGAAAAACTCCTGCAAATTCATCTTCTACAGTCTGATAAATCAAACTTAAAGTATAACGAAAATCCTTATTTTTAAAACCATCCGGATTTTCTGACAAATTAAAAAATAATTCATCTACATTATTCTTTTTAAATGAAAAATCTATATCTAAAACTTTATTATCAGCCATAATCTTCCTAATCTTCTAACTTATTTTATTAATACAAGATGCCGCAATAAATACGGCATCTTGTTTATCTAATCATCTATTTTATTAAAGACTCACAATCCATTTCTACAGGTTTTTTAATACCCATCAATTGAAGAACAGTTGGAGCAATGTTACATAAAGCACCATCTTCTTTCAATTGAACATCTTTTGGAGCATTAATTAATACAAATGGAACTTTGTTTGTTGTATGAGCAGTTTGAGGTTTGCCTGTTTCCGGATTTACCATAACTTCAGAATTACCATGATCAGCTGTTAATAACATAACAATTCCATTTTCTTTACAAGCATCAGCAATTTTACCTACGCATTCATCTACAACATGACAAGCTTTAGTTGCCGCTTCAACAACACCTGTATGGCCTACCATATCAGGATTTGCAAAGTTAACCAAAATAAATCCATACTCAGGATTTTCAATAGCTTTCAATACATTTTCACAAACTTCAGGAGCACTCATCTCAGGCTGCATATCATAAGTTGCAACTTTTGGAGATGGAACTAGAACTCTTGTTTCGTGAGGTTGTGGCTCATCAATACCACCGTTAAAGAAGAATGTTACGTGAGCATATTTTTCAGTTTCAGCAGTTCTAAATTGTTTTACTCCATTAGCTTCTAATACATCACCTAAAATATTTACAAGATGTTCTTTAGGGAAAGCTACAGGGAATGTAAAATCTTCATTGTAACTTGTCATTGTAATATAACAAAGATTTTTTAGAACTTTCTTTCTTTCAAATCCGTCAAAATCAGAAAAATTTAATGCTTTAGAAATTTCTCTTGCTCTATCAGGTCTGTAATTAAAGAAGATAATAGCATCATTATCATGAATTCTTGATTCTTCTCCACCTATCACAGTTGGAAGAACGAATTCATCATTATCACCTCTTGCATAAGATGCTTTTACACCTTCACAAGCAGTTTCAGCTTTTTCACCTTCTCCGAATAATAAAGCATTATAACCTTTTTCAACTCTTTCCCAACGATTATCACGGTCCATAATATAATAACGACCAATAATTGTTGCAACAGGAGGAAGACCGTATTTTTTCAATTCATCTTCAACAGGTTGAATATAATTGCAAGCACTTTGAGGAGGAGTATCACGACCATCTAAAAATGCATGTACATATACTTTTTTCAACCCATTTTCTGCAGCCATTTTAATCAATGCTAATAAATGGTCTAATGAAGAATGGACACCACCAGTAGATACTAGTCCAAAAATATGCAAAGCAGAATCATTTTCTTTTGCATGATTTATAGCTTTTAAAAATCTTTCATTTTTGAAGAATGAGCCATCTTTAATAGCTCTGTTAATTCTTGACAAATCTTGGTAAACAACTCGGCCTGCACCTAAGTTTAAGTGACCTACTTCACTGTTACCCATCTGCCCTTCAGGTAATCCAACATATTCACCATCAGCATGGATAGAAATTGTCGGATATTCTTTTTCCAATTTATCAACATGAACAGGATGTGATAATTTTGTTGCGTCAAATTCTGGGTGGTTTTTGCTAATTCCCCAACCATCCATAATACATAATAATACTCTCTGTGTCATAATTATAGCCCTTCTATTTATATTTCCACGCTATATGAATTCTAACAGGAAAACATTTGAATTACAACATTAAATTAAGAAAATTATAATCTTAAACTATCCCAATATCCTTTTGATTTATCATGAGGATATACATCTCTTATCGCATATAGAGAACAACTGGATCCTGTATCTATCAGACAAGTCCCACTTTCTTGAAAATTACAACAACGAACCATTTTTTCCTCAGTACTACCCAGTAAATTCATATTTCCTGCAGATGGATATAATTTATTATCAGCTCCAATCTGGAAATAAAAAACATCATAGCCAACTCTATTGGGCATTTTTACCCCATTCACATCAACAATAAAATCAATCCTTCCAGAATCCCACCAACAACCACTTGATGCAATCATTGAACCATTTTTTAAAAATATAACACCATTATTATAACTATCGGGATTAAAAGAAATCTTACCAGGTGATGTTTGATAAAACTGTGATTGACTATAACCCAAATTTCTTAAATCATTACGGGATGTAAAATCACTTTTAACAACTTGGAAATTTTTTGCGAAATCTTTAATAAAAATATTTTCAGTATGATCTAACCTATTATTACAATAGTAAGAATTCAAATCTGGATTATCAATTCCCATATTTAAAACAGCTTGAGAAATCAAAGAGTATGAAGCCTTAAACTGATTTTGCAAAACCTTAACTCTATACTTACTAATTAAAGAAGGCAAAGTCATAACTATCACGATACCAAAAATACCTAATGTTATTAAAACCTCTGCAAGAGTAAATCCTGAATAATTAATATGTAAAAACTTAAAACTTAAAGGAGAAATAAAAGCTGTTAAATTGCCCCCCCCCCGACATTTTTAAATCTTTTCATAAACCGCTCCTTTCTTTCTTAATTAATATACAATTTGAACATATACTGTTCTTGTTCTAGCTTTATTATCAAAATCAATTAAAACTATTTGTTGCCATTGTCCCAATTGCAAAGCGCCATCAATCAATGGCACCATAGTATTATTTCCAACTATTGAAGCTCTCACATGAGCATAACCATTGCCATCATGCCAGGTTTCATCATGATGATAATCACCATTTAACGGTGCTATTTTTTCTAATGCCTCAGGCAAATCTACCAAAAGACCAGGTTCAAATTCAATATTTGTGACAGAGACAGTACTTCCTGCAACATATACATGCACAACGGCAGACTGAAGAGAATGACTATACACTGCATGTTTTACCTTTTGTGTAATATCAATAATATCAGTAAAACCTTGCGTATTAACAGAGAATTTTTCATTTATTACCGTCATAAACTAAACCTCAACTCTCCATCTTTTACGAGTTTACGACCTTTAGAGTATACTGCAAAAGGAGAATCCTGTTTCATTAGAGCGTTATAATCCTCGCCATCAAAGAGTTTAAATACATTAAAATCAGCATCTTTTCCTATTTCAATAGATCCGATTGAATTATCTAAACGCAAAATTTTTGCAGGATAAATTGTTAAATATTTAATCAAATCAACAGTATCAATAGAATTATTAGAATTTGCATTTCTTGCTAACTCCATAAGACTATAAGTTTTTTCTGGAGAAAAACTCTGAGTTGAAAACCCGAAATTTTCTGGAAAATACTTTAGAACAGTATCAAAATCAAGTTTTTTATTACAAATTTCTGCACTATACAAAGGTTGATAAATAAATTTAACACCTGTTTCTGCTAATTGTTCCAATTCATCTTCTGCATAATTTGCATTTGCAACAAGTACTTTTTTAGTAAGAACTTTTAGGTTTTCAAGATATTTTACAGGAGTAAGCTCTTTTTCATAAGGACTAATTTTTCTTAACCCCATAAACTTGTGTAATATATCAACATCAGAAAAGCCATGTTCTAACCAATCAATTTCATCTTGAGATTCAGCAAATCTTGTCATCATTAACATATTATGTTTACGACAATATTTTGAAAATAATGCCCATAATTTCTTATGTACACCTGACATAGAATTTAGCATAATACCAATATGAGTGTTTTCACCTTTATGGAAAATCAAATCCTCAACAACAGATCTTACAATTTTAAAATTCTTTTTACTTTTATTTTTAGTATCCGCAAAAACCTCAAAGAAAAGGTAATTTTTAATAGGAAGTCTGTTTATTATATCAAAATACTTAAATTCTTTCGACACTTGAGCAATACAAGTAGTTCCAGACATTATTGAAGTTATAACACCTTTCTTGAAAGCAGAAATTTTTTCATCTCTATCTAATGTAGAATAATCTGTTAATATTTCTGCCCATTTTCTAGAATAACTATCTTGGCTTACTCCTGCAAAATTATACTTTAATGAAAATACTTTAAAAAATTTCTTGATTTTATTTTTTAAACTTTGAGGCTTAGCCGATCCAATATCTGTATATTGAAACTGTGTCAACAAATCTATAAACCCTGGAGTTATAACAGCGTTACCTAAATCTTTTATATGCTTCTCATCAAAATTAACATCAGAATTAGGGATAATATCTATAATTTTCCCCTCATCTACAACAATTGCCATATCCTCTAATACTTTATCTGTTGATGTTAAAATCCATTTTGCTTTATAACACTTCATAATGTCTCCCCTATAACGGTATTCTACATTAATTAACTATAAAAAGCAAGATAAAGGTAATTATAAATTATTAGGGTCAAACCTAGAATCAAATTTATACAAAGCTTCAACAGTGCAAGCATCACCTGCAACAGAAAAATCCTTTTCGCCTTGTTTTTTTACAAGTACAGGGAATGGATTAAACATACCATCTTTATACACACCATGTTGATTTCCATCTTTATATATCGATTGTTTTGCTTCGCCGGCGTATTTTCCATTTTCATATGCATAATTATATCGAGTAACTTCTATAGCACTATCATTACCTATAACTTCATTATATACAGAGCGCTCATATAATTTGCTTTTTCTATAATACTCTTGATACTGTATTTGAGTATTATCATTCTTTTTAATTATAACATTTCTGGATATTGAATCCTTTATAAACGGTTCAAAATTTTCTACCATAACCTCTTTAACTAAACAATCAGAATCAATATCATTAGGCTTTTCAAGAATTTTATCAACCTCCCCTTGATATAACTTATGAGTCATTGATTTTTCTATAGCATCAAACTTAGAAACAATTCTTTTTTTTAGCACACCAGAATTATCAAAAAGCAAAACATCTTGTAAAACATCTTTATTTTCTTCAACTGGAGTAGAGAATTGTACTTTATAACCGCCATTCTTTAATTTCTGAACATATTTAGAGCTCAAATCTTCAATATCCGATTTTAAACCAGACAAAGTATTATTAATAGATTGCTCAATATTAATATTTGACTTTGTTACTTCTGATGAACCTTTACCTTTAAAAATATAATAAGTAGCAAATCCTAAGGCTGCACTACTTAATAAACCAATCCCTAACTTTGAAGAATTCAATAAACCTTTTGATTTATCTTCCGAAGATTTTTGGCTATCTTTAACTTGTATATTATTGTTTTTAAATGAAATATTATTCAATGGTAAAATTCGCATGCTCATATAAAAACCAAACAAAATATTTTTTGCTACCCAAATATTTCATCAGAATAGAAAACAAACTCTAAGTGACCAATAATAATTGTATCACCATCTTTTATTCCCTTTTTAGCAAGTTCATCGAATACTCCCATACCTTTCATTATATTTTGGAAACGAATAACCTGCTCAGAATTTCTTTCATCAGTAACTCCAGCTAGACGTTCAATTTTTCCACCTTCTATAATAAATGTATCTTTCGCAACTTTAAATATTTCAAAAGAGCTATCATCATTATTGTATGCACCTAAATCTTCTTCAACGACTATTTCTGTTTCTGGTTTAGGTATTTCATCAACTTTTTGTCCCATGAAATCAAGTAATGGCTCTAAATTTTCACCTGTAACAGCTGAAATTTCAAAAACATCAGAGGATACTTTTTTAAATTGTTCTAGTAACTCTGCTTTTTTAGTATCATCAATAGCATCAATCTTATTCAATACAATAATTTGATATAAATTTGCTAAATGCTCAGAATGTTTTTCAAGTTCTAAATTAATTTTCTTATAATTCTCAAAAGGATTTTCTTCTGTAGAATCTATCAAATGAACTAAAAATCTACATCTTTCAACGTGACGTAAAAAATCATGACCTAATCCGACACCTTCAGATGCACCTTCAATTAACCCAGGAATATCAGCTACAACATAGCCATCGCCTGAGCGCTTTCTTACAACACCTAAATTTGGGATTAATGTTGTAAAAGGATAATCTGCAATTTTAGGTTTTGCAGAACTAATCCTACTTATTAAAGTTGATTTTCCAGCATTTGGCATACCCAAAAGACCAACATCAGCAATAAGTTTTAATTCCAAAAATAATTCTCTTTCAATTGGAGGTTCTCCAGGCTCACAGAATTGAGGAGCTCTTTTTTGAGCAGTAGCAAACCTTGCATTACCTCTACCACCACGACCGCCTTTTGCAACTAAAACTTTTTGTTCATGAGAAGTTAAATCTGCAATTATATTACCTGTTTTAATATCTTTTACAACTGTACCTACAGGAACTTTAATAAATAAATCTTTAGCACAGCGTCCATGCATATTTTTAATACCGCCATTTTCACCTGCTTCAGCTTTAAAAACAGATTTATGCTTAAAATCCATTAGAGTAGACATATTTTCATCTGCAACAAGATAAACATCTCCTCCACGACCGCCGTCTCCGCCAGCCGGCCCTCCTTTATCTACATACTTTTCTCTCCGCCAAGCAACCATTCCATTGCCACCGCGTCCTGAAACTACTCTTATTTTAGATTTATCGATAAACTTCATTTCTTTATTTCCTTTTTGTATTATAATAATACTATGAAAAATCTAAAAAATAAATTATTCTCAAAAGAACAAATAGAAATAGGACCGCAAAGCGGATATGATAACTATATAATGGCAATAGAATCAAGTTGTGATGAAACAGCTTGTTCTATCGTAAAAAACGGTCGAGAAGTTATTGCAAATGTTGTTGCATCACAAATTAAAACTCATGCACAATTTGGTGGAGTTATTCCTGAAATTGCAGCAAGAGAACACTTAGATTCTATAAATATAGTAATTGATGAAGCATTCAAACAAGCAAAAGAAAATGCAGGAATTAATCCTGAAGATATAACTGCATTTGCAGGCACTGTTGGGCCTGGATTAGTAGGTTGTCTTTTAGTTGGACTAAATGCTGCAAAAACGCTTGCACTAACTTATGACAAACCTTTTATTGGAGTAAACCATTTAAACGCACACCTTTGCGGGAACTACCTTGATACAGATTTAAAACCTCCATTTATGGCTCTTTTGGTAAGCGGAGGTCATACTCAAATTATTGATGTTAAATCATATTCAGAACAAACAATTCTTGGAGAAACTGTAGATGATGCTGTTGGGGAAGCTTATGACAAAGTGGCAAGATTAATCGGACTTCCATACCCAGGCGGTCCAAGACTAGATAAACTTGCTCAAGAAGGTAATCCTTTTGCATTTAAACTTCCTGAAGCAAAAGTAGATGGCTATAATTTCAGCTTTAGCGGATTAAAAACAGCAGTTTTAAGACTTGTTAAATCTTTCGAAGGGAAAGAATTACCTGAAAAAGATATTTGTGCAAGTTTCCAAGAAACAGTATCATCAACTCTTTTACATAAACTAAAAAAAGCTCTAGAAGCTAGCGGATACAATCAAGTTGTAATAGCAGGGGGAGTTGCTGCTAATTCTGAAATTAGAAAGAAAATTTTTGACCTTGAAAAAGAAGGGTATAAAGTATTTGCACCACCGATGAAATATTGTACAGATAATGCTGCGATGGTAGCATCTTGTGCTTATTTCAACACAAATACTTTTGATGATGTTAATACAGAAGTATTTTCTAGAGTTAAATAAAAAATTATCCTAAGAAAATCAATTATGAACAATTGTAAATTTTACACTTCTAAATAGCAAAAATTTTTTTTGCTACACGTTTAACAATTGTGAAAAATCTTGGGAAAACAAACTATACTATGAAACCTTTTTACGGAATTGGACAAAATCCTGTTCCGTATTCTTATTGTCAATCTAAGCTAAATAATAATACACAACTATCTTTCCTAGGTGCAACAGAAGAATTTTCAAAAAGATTCATTACAACACAAAAAGAAATTATAGATGAATTTATAAAAGATCCAAAATCAAATTGGATTGCAGGAAGTTTACCAGATAGCTGGCTTGCTAAATTAACAGGAAAAACACAAGACGAAAAAAATAATATAATTGAAAAAATATTTATGCTATTTAGAGCTGCTATAAAACATTTAAAACCATACGATGCTCCAAAAAATAGCAAAGAGTATAGGCAATCAAAAGCAGATTTAGAAAATAAAAGAATTAAAGAAGCATCAGCATTTTTAATAAAAGGCCTCAGACATTTTGGAATATTATCAGAAAATAATTCAGTGCATTTAAAAAGACTAAAAGTAAAAGGCCAATATATTAAAAGAGGTTATGTTTTAAAAGAAAAAGGACAAAACCCAACATTAGAAAGATTATTTATCAAAAAATTCAAAAAAATAAATCCCCTATCATACGAATGCAATACAAATGGACAATATTCAGAAATCGCACATGGTCTATTTCTAAATAAAAATATTCCAAGTGAATATATTACAAAATTTCACTGGGGGGATACTAAAGCAGGTTACATGGCTACAAAATATGAAACAGCCCCAAAACATTCAAGTCCTATTGTAAAATTTAGACAATTTTATGACAGCCAAAAAGAATTTGCGAATGATTTTCTAAAGAAAACAGGGATTGAATTGTATGAAGTAATAGACGAAGATATAGCTATAGGACAAATCAAAAAAAATAAATTTCATCCATATACCAAAGAAACATTAATCTTAAAATTTTTACAAAAAATTTTAAATAAACATGGACTAAGACATAATGATTTGCACAACCTAAATGCAATTATCGGAACAACCACAGACGGAAAACCTATTGTTAAAATTATTGATATTGGTGGTATCACGCAATTTTAATACACTATATTTTTGCACAAGATCTGGATAAAATAAATTCAGTAATCTTCTTCTCTAAATTAGTATTAAAATGACCATTTACCTCTTTTATAAAATAACAAGGACTTGTCACATTTATTTCGATTATTTTTTCATCAATAACATCTAACCCTACCAATGGCAATCCTAAAGCATTTAACTCTCTTGCAACAGGAAGGAATTTTTCTTTTTCGCTAGAAGTAAGTTCTGCTTTGACAATATTACTATCGCAATGTTCATTAAATTTGAAATCATCATTAGAAGGTAACTTTTGCACGCAAACATCTAAAACTTCATCACCTAAGAACATAACTCTTTTATCTCCAAAACGAGCTTTAGGAATATATTTTTGAACCATTATTAGCTGTGTTTGATTTTTAGTCATTGTGTTTATTATAACAGCAGTATTTTTATCTCCTTTTTTCAAAGTCATAACACCTGAACCAAAGCAGGCATTTAGAGGTTTCAAAACAATTTCATCATGTTCTTTTAAAAATTTAATAATATCAGTTTTTGAAGAAGTTACAATATTTTCAGGCATTAAGTCTAAAAATTTAACGGTATGCATTTTTTCATTAAAATTTCTAATAGCTTTGGGATCATTCAAAATTAAAGTTTTATCTCTATCTATAAAATCAAAGATATAAGTTGCATTTATATAATCCAAATCAACTGGCGGATCTGGCCTAAACATTACTAATGAGAAATCATTAATATTCTTTTTAATTAAAGCTTTATCATAGAAAATATTTCCATTTTTTTCATAAGCTTCATAGCAATTAGTATAGGCAACACCATTATTAAGCCCTAAATTATCTATTGTAGTAATCCAAACATTATTATTTTCAAATAACAATTCTCTAATCAGCCAAAAATTAGTAACAAGATTATTAAATTCAAAATACTTTAACTCAATCCTGTCTATTACAAATAATATATCCATGTTTCTCTCCAATTCGTTTTCCAGTTTAAAACAATAAAAATTTTAGACAATTAGAAAACGGACTAATTAACATTTTCAGGATTTAAAATTATGCAATTTGAATTATTAATCTGAACAAGTTTCATAAATTTTTCCAAATCAGTTTGAATTTCAGGGAAAGTATTATAATGCATTGGAATTACTGTTTGAGCTCCAATCCAATCAGCTGCTACAGCTGCATGTTCAACATCCATAGTATAATGACCACCAATTGGTAACAACGCTATGTTTGGTCTATATAATTCCTTAATAGTTTTCATCTCTGTAGTCAATGCAGTATCTCCAGCATGATAAATACGAACATTTTCTAAATCAAAAATAATCCCAGCAGGTGCACCGGCATATCTTCCATCAGGCAATGAACTTGTATGGAATGCAGGTACAAATACAACTCTACCCCAATCATAATTTAACCAACCGCCAAAATTTACAGATTTAACTTTACAACCTTGTTCTTTACAATACTGAGCTAACTCTACAATTGCAGTAATAGTTGCATCTTTTTCTTTAGCAATCTCAATAGCTTGTCCAAGATGATCACCATGAGCATGAGTTAAAAATATATCAGTAATATTTGCACTATGCCAGTCATATTTTGGATTAACACTCACAAAAGGATCTACCATAATTGAATTTTCTTTTAACTTAATTTCAAATGCACTATGCCCGATATATTTTAAATCCATAATTTTTCTCCTATATTTATTTTTTAATATTTAATCAATATAACAAATTTTATTGTAAAATACAATTATGCAATATAACTTATTAATGCAAAAATGTATAGAACTAGCAAAACTTGGAGAAGGACTTACATCACCAAACCCTTTAGTTGGGTGTATTGTTCTTGACAAAGACGGAAATGAAATTTCTAGCGGATATCACCATAAATATGGTGATAATCATGCAGAAAGAGATGCCCTTTTAAAATTGCACAATGGAGAAGAAAAAGAAGGAACTTTAATTGTAAATCTTGAACCTTGCTCTCATTATGGAAAAACTCCTCCTTGCGCTGACTTAATCATAGAAAGAGGAATTAAAAAAGTTATAATAGGAATGCAAGACGTTAATCCAATCGTTGCAGGAAACGGCATTCGCAAACTTAAAAATGCAGGAATAGAAGTTATAGAAAATGTTTTAGAAAAAGAATGCAAACAATTAAATGAAGTTTTCATTAAAAATATGCAAAGAAAAGAAACTTTTGTAGCTCTAAAAACAGCAACAACACTTGATGGCAAAATTGCCACACACAATGGATCTTCAAAATGGATTACATCAGAAAAGGCTAGAAATGAGGTAAAAAAAATAAGGAATCGTTATGATGCAATAATGACAACATCATCGACAATTCTTGCTGACAATCCAACTATGTTGCATAGAAAAAAGATTATATTAGATAGACAACTCAAAACAAATTTAGAAAACCAAATATATAAAAATGGAGAAATATACTTATTTAATGAAACTCTGGATATGTTTGAAGGAGGTATAAATTTCATAAAAACCCCAGTAAAAAATGAGAAATTAGACTTAGATTTCATTCTAAAAAAAGCATTTGAACTGGGTATTAAAAGTATTTTAGTCGAAAGTGGCGGACATCTCAATGGTGAAATTTTAAAATATACTGATAAAATTTATCATTTTATAGCTCCAAAAATTACAGGAGATAACAGATCTTTATCCTGCTTTGACTTTCAAAAAATTGATAATATAAATGACAGTTGCAATTTTCAAATTGCACAAACAGATATTTTTGAGCCTGATATCTTATTAACTTATTATCCTATTTTCAAATAAGTAAAAAGTTGTATAATAATCCTATGATAAAAAAAATGAGTGCTGCAGGAACTTTTTATCCTGCTAAAAAAGATGAATTAGAAGAGTTATTCAAAAATTATACTATAGAAAGACCTAAATACTATTCAAGAGCAATAATTGTCCCTCACGCTGGCTATAAATATTCTGGGAAATTGGCAGCTAAAGGTATACAACAACTTAGCAAAACTGTTAAAAATATTTTTATATTTGCTCCTGCCCACTATGAAAGAATTTTTGGCTGTTCCATCTGTGACTATAAAAGATTTGAAACTCCATTTGGAGAAATTGAAGTAAATCAAACTTTAACAAAAGAAATTGCAAAAATATGTGATTGTAATACTTCAAATTTTGCCTTTGAAAAAGAACATTCAATTGAAGTTCAATTACCATTAATAAAATATTTTTTACCAAATACAAAAATTACACCTGTACTATATGGTTGTGAAAATTTTAAGAATTTATCAGAAATAATTAATCGTTTCTATGAAGATGAGGATAATGCGTTCATAATCTCAAGTGATTTGAGCCATTTTTACCCTGAAAAAGAAGCATCTAAAATAGATAACTACACAGCAAAAATGATTGAAGAAAATAACCTAAGCAATTTCGAACAAGAACAGGCATGTGGTGCTGTAGGGATTTGCGGGCTTATAGAATTTGCTAAAAAGAAAAAATATTCACTAATTAGAAAAGGGCTAATAAATTCAGCGGCTGCAACAGGAGATTCATCTCGAGTTGTGGGATATGGCTGTTGGATTTTATACAATGGTGAAAAAAATCAATACATAAAAAAATATTTCTCAGATTTTGTAAAAAAAATATGTTCAGACAGTATTCTTTCAGGGTTGCAACTCGGTCATACTGAAGTTAATAACTATGAATGTATATTTGATGAATACGGTGCATCTTTTGTTACTCTTGAATTAAACGGAATACTAAGAGGCTGCATCGGCTCTATTATACCTCACAGATCACTTCTCAATGATTTAATCAAAAATGCACATGCTGCAGCATTTTCAGATCCAAGATTTCCAGCACTGACATTAAATGAATTCAACAAAATAAACATAAAAGTATCACTACTGTCCATTCCTGAAAGATTACATTTTGATACAGAAGAAGAACTTCTACAAAGTTTAATTCCATACGAAGATGGATTAATAATTCGTGACGGGAATTACCAAGCAGTATTTTTACCCGATGTTTGGGAACAACTACCTAATAAAAAAGAATTTTTAGAACAATTAAAATTAAAAGCAGGACTACCTAAAAACTATTTTTCAGAAAATTTAGAAGCTTTCAAATTTAAAACAACAAAAATTTAGCCAACTATATTAAGTTTGTTGCTTTCATACTGAGATTTAATATTATTATAAGCAACATGAGAAGATCTAGAATTTCTAGCAGAAGCAGCTAGCAAACAATCAAATGCTTCCTTATTAAAGTCATTCATTTTTATCTGATTTTGAGATAAATCTCTATGGTCTTTTTCCAAACTAGTTAATTTATCATAAATAACATTAAGTTTATCATCTGTACTCAATGAATAAAAATTTCTTTTTCCTAGTAAAACATCTCTATAAACCTGAGATGTTCCAAAAGCTTGCTTACTTACAGAATTTACTAACATTCAAACACTCCAATCTATTCAATAACTTTACCGTCAAACAACTGCATCACCATATTTACATTATCAGAATGTAAAGATGCCTCTATTTTAGCTGCACTATCAGATTTGACCTGTTGCGTAACTTCTTCCTTTAATTCCTCAACCTCTTCTGATTTAACCTCTGGTTCAGATGATACAGGCTTCATTATTGGCGAAGGCTTAGGCTTTGGAGCTTCAAATGTTTTAGGTGCTGAGTGATGTGGAGCTGAAGGTTTTACTTGTACATCATCAGGATGAGGAAGTCTTATTGTTACATTTGAATTAGACTGCCCAAATAAAGAATTTACAGCATCAATAATTGCTTGTTTTTTAGAACCGCCTTGAACTTGATTTAAGAAAATCTCATTTTTCATAGATAAAACAGTGTCTTCTGCAGTTATTTTAACCGGATTAGCCCATTGTTTTAAAAGTGCTCTTGTCGGTGCACTATGAATATTTTCTAACAATTGTCCCCATAATACTGAAATATCATTACCTGCGACAGCTTTTGCTTTTGGCATAGGAGCAAAATCATCAGGATTTGAAACTTGAGGCTTAAGAAGAGTTTGATGATCTTCATTTGATTTTAAAACAGGTTGTTCTTTATGAATTTCAACTTGTTGTTCAGTCTCTTTTGGTTTTAAAATATCAG
Source organism: Candidatus Gastranaerophilales bacterium (assembly GCA_944326635.1). Taxonomy (GTDB): domain Bacteria; phylum Cyanobacteriota; class Vampirovibrionia; order Gastranaerophilales; family Gastranaerophilaceae; genus Stercorousia. The sequence goes on from CALVEU010000026.1 coordinate 18,254, forward strand.
GTTTTGCATGTTCAACTCTTTGCATTTCAGCTTTCAATACAGGATTTGGAGCTGTCTTATATGAAGCAATCTGAACAGGAGCTGAATATGATCTTACATTACTACCTATATTGGTAGCCCCACCTTCCAATCTAGCAATCCTATTTTGAAGTTCAACCAGAGATGTGTTTTCCGTCAAATTTGCAAGATCAATAATTGCGACTTCTAACCACAGTCTAGGATTATTAGTCAATTTTAACTCTTTTATATAATCAGAACATTTATCAATTAAAAATACTATTTGATGTGTTTCGACTAATTCTGCTTGGGAATTTAAAGCGGCAATTTGCGCATCATTTGCTTGAGTTAATTCAAATACAATTTCTTTTCTGCAATTTTTTACAATTAACAAATTTTTTAAATAATCCATTAAATTTGTCAAAATCTGAACAGGTTCATTTCCTGAATTATAAATTTTTTCTAAATCTTCAATAGCTTCTTGAGGTTTTGAATTAACAATTTTATCAGCAAGTGAATTTAAAGTATCAAAAGACAAACGTCCAAGTAAATTATTAATATCATCTGTGGAAATTGCTTCTTCTCCATCAAGAACGCTTAATTGATCTAACAATGCAATACTATCACGCATACCGCCAGCAGAATTTTTTGCTATAGTAAATAATGCATCATCAGTTATATTAATCTTTTCCTTATCAGAAATATACCTTAAATGCTTAACAATATCATCAGTAGTAATACGTTTAAAATCAAAACGCTGGCAACGACTTTTTATAGTGTCTAATACTTTATGCACTTCTGTTGTTGCAAGAATAAATATAACATTTTTCGGAGGTTCTTCTAATGTTTTCAAAAGAGCATTGAAAGCTGTAGTTGAAAGCATATGAACTTCGTCTATAATGTAAATTTTATATCTGCTGTTTACAGGTGCATACATAACCTTTTCTAAAATATTTTGAGCATCTTCAACTTTTCTGTTACTTGCAGCATCAATTTCAATTACATCCATAGGTGTTGAATTTGTGATATCAATACAGTTTTCACAAACTCCGCAAGGAGTAATTGTAGGACCTTCTTTGCAATTTAAGGATTTTGCAAAAATACGAGCAGTAGAAGTCTTCCCCGTACCTCTAGGACCTGTAAAAAGATATGCATGCGAAATTTTATTTAACTCAATAGCATTTTTTAACGCTTTTTTAATATGTTCCTGCCCAACAACCTCTTCTAATTTTTGAGGACGATATTTTCTATATAAAGGTATGTATTTTTCGTTCATGGTAAAATTATAACAAGATAATACCGAAAAGGAAAACATTATGAAGATAATTAAACCTGCATTACTAAAAGAAGGAGATACAATCGGAATTTTAGCACCTTCAGGTCCAATGGAAGATGATACAAACCTTTTACGTGCAGTAAAGTTCTTTGAAAATAAAGGC
>CALVEU010000027.1 GCA_944326635.1 Candidatus Gastranaerophilales bacterium
CTTGTAACAGGTTCAGATTTAGAACCTGGACTTGCACCTGCTGAAAAATTAGTAGATAAAAAGGCATAAAAAAAATCCCTCCTCATTTGAGGAGGGATTTTTTATTAAGAAATTAAACCATTGCAATTTCTTTTGATTCCATATAAACAACTTCGTTGTTGTCCATAGAATGATCAATATCTGCAAGAATTTCATTTTTAATATTTGCTAAATCTTGTTGCATTAATCTTCTTGGAGAACCTTCAGCCATTGAACCGTTTCTTAATAAATATGATGGGTGGAAAATAGTTATAGCTCTGTAATCTTTACCATCTACATTTATTGACATCCATTGGCCTCTAACTTTAGAGATTGTTTGTTTTTTGTCTAATTCTACAAAAGATTTTAATGCAGTAGCTCCACATAGAACAATAGCTCTAGGATTGATAATATCAATTTGAGCATTTAAGAATTTTCTGCAAGCTGATTGTTCTTGTTCCGTTGGAACTCTGTTTTCAGGAGGTCTGCATTTTACTGTATTGATAATATACACATCTTCATCGCGAGAGATGCCAGCTTCAGCTAGGAAATCATTTAAAAGTTGTCCAGCACGACCTACAAATGGTCTTCCTGTTTCATCTTCCATTTCTCCCGGAGCTTCTCCTATTAGTACAATTTTTGCTGTTGAAGGATTTCCGTCAGAAAAAACAATGTTATTTCTTGTTTTTCCAAGTGCACATGCTGTACAGCTTTCACACTTTGATCTTACTATCTCCAGACAATCTTTCTTCATCATTCTCTCTCTCCTCGTTATTTTTAAATAAACCTACGTTATATTTTTTACAATATCTTTTTAGTTCTTTCATGATTATATCTGATAACATGAATACTGCTATTAAGTTTGGCACAGCCAAGAATAAAGTAAATGCATCAGATAGATTAATTATACTTTTAAAATTCATGGCAGAGCCGATAATTATGAATATACAATATATAACCTGAAAAGTCCTTGTTGTCAATTTTGTATCGCCAAATAAATAATTCCAAGCCTTAATTCCGTAATATGATCCGCAAAGCATTGTGGATAGTACAAAACAACTTGCCATAAAAGTTAATAGAATAGGGAAAAACGGACATACACTTCCAAATGCTTTTGATGTTAATTCAATTCCTGCAATTCCTGATGTATGTAAGTATTCTCCTGATACAACTATGACAAATGCAGTTGCAGAGCCTACTATCACTGTATCTACAAAAGGTTGTAACATTGCAATAAATGCTTGTGCAACAGGGTTATTTGTTTTAACTGCAGAAAATGCAATAGGTGCAGTTCCAAGCCCTGACTCGTTTGCAAACATTGCACGCCTAAATCCCCATAGCATGCACATCATCCAACCTCCAGCTAATGCTTTTGGATGAAAAGCTTCTTTTAAAATTAATTCAAATGTATGAGGGACATGACCTATATTATAAATGCATACGGCGAAAGCTGTTAAAACATATAATGTGCACATTACTGGAGTTACTTTAGAAGTAAATTTTCCAATTGCTTTAATCCCACCTATAATTGTAAAGTATGTAATAATGGCTACAATCAAACCTAAAAGCCAGCTTTGATTTGCAAAGAAACTTTTATCTCCTCCTGTTACTTCAGTAATCTGAGTTGTCATTGCGTTAATTTGAAATAAGTTCCAACCGCCAATCATTGCAAAAATGCAGCAAATTGCATATATTTTTGATAAGTGGGGTGCAAATTTTCCTATATATTTATTGTTTTTTAAGGCTCCTTCAATATAGTACATTGGACCGCCGGCAATTGTGCCATCAGGATTTACTTTTCTGAATTTTAATCCTAGTAGAACTTCTGCAAATTTTAGAGCCATTGAGAAAAATCCTGCTAAAATCATCCAAAAAATAACGCCAGGACCTCCGATAGATACAGCTGCAGCAGAGCCTGCAACGTTTCCTATCCCTGCAGATGCTGAAATTGTAGCTGTTAGTGCTTGGAAAGCAGAAACTTCTCCTTTTTTCTTTTTAACTCTAATTTCTTTATGTTCGTAATTTTTAGTAATTAGTTGTATTGCATGTTTAAATCCCCAAATACCAATAAATCTTGTTCTAAGCGTAAAATAGAACGCAGCTATCATTAGCAGGGCAACAAGAAATTCAATCTTTACGCCATGAATTGTAATTGAACTAAATATTATCCCTGAAATTTTATCGGCTATTGGAGATAAAAATGTATCTATTGCTGTATCTAAATTCATCAAGTATATTATACAACAAACAAAATATTATTTAACTTACAAGTGTTTTTGTCTCGTTTTGTTTAACATAATTAACAAGGGCTTTGAATACAAAAGGATGAAGCTTTTCATCTTTTACGTCTTGATAAATTATTGTGAGAGCTTGTTTTGGGGTAATTGATTTTTTATACGGTCTTGTTTCTGTGAGTGCTGAATATTTGTCTGCTATTGAAACAATTTGTAAATTTAAATCGGCATTAAAATCATTCCCAACCCAAGGGTAACCTGTTTTTTTTGCATTTTGATGGTGATTTCTTATTAGTTTAAGAGTTTTTTCATCCAAATCTGTTGTTTTTAATAATTCATAACTGAGTTCTGAATGAGTATGCATTATTTTAGTTTCTTCAGGATTTAGTTTGGCTGGTTTATCCAAGATTGTTTTTGGAATAAGAATTTTGCCAAGATCGTGTAAATAAGAAGCTTTTTCAACTGCATTTTCATCTACCCTGCCTTTTAGCGAAAACGGTAAGTTTTCAGTTATTCCTTTTGCTATGTTTTGAACATCTTTAAGATGATTATTTTTTAATTGATTCCATCCAGTAATATTTAATTCTAAATTTGGATTAAAATCTTTAACTATTTTTTTTATTTTTGGGTTAGCACTAATCATTTTTTTTATGGCATTTTCAGAAGTGTAGCGATCAATTGAATTATTTTCAAATTTGTCCGCATTAAGTTGATTGCCAAAACCTACATTATAGTTGCTTCGGCCTATGTATATATTTGGTTGAATTGCGCTCACACTAAGCGCTCTTGGTATTTCCAATCCCATTAGCAATACTACACTATAATTACACTACTACATATTAATAAAGTATTTTTATTGTGCTGAATTGCTTTAATTTATTAGCCATGTGTACAATTTTTAACAAAAGTCGATTAAATATTTATAAAGAAAGAAAAATTTTTTTATTTTGCGTGCTAAAATAAAGATATGAGAGATATCAAAAATGTTTTAATTTGTGGACTAGGAGCAATTGGCAGTATTTACGCTGATAAAATTCAAAAATTTAACCCGGATAGTTTGAGGGTTCTTGTAGATGAGGAAAGATTTGAAAGGTATTCAAGTAATCCGATAATTTTTAATGGTAATGAGTTGCATTTCAACTATATATTGCCACATGATAATGGTTTTAAAGCTGATTTAGTAATTATTGCTACTAAGTATGATGGTTTGGCTGATGTAATAAAAAATATGAAAAATTTTATTCAGTCTGACACTGTAATTTTAGCATTACTAAATGGCGTTACGAGTGAAAAAATTATTGCAGAAACCTATGGCAGAGAAAAACTTTTATACTCATATTTTATAGGTCATAGTGCTGTCAGAACAGGTAGAAATGTTATTCACGATGATGTAAATACTATTGTATATGGTTCAGAAAATTCTGCAGATATTGAAAATGTTCAAAGAGTTAAAAAATATTTTGATTCAGTTGGAATAAATTATAAAATACCTGAAGATATAATGCATTCTCTTTGGTTAAAATATATGTTAAATGTTTCAGCAAATCAAAGTACTGCAATTTTAAGATTAACTTTTGGTGAGATGCTTGCTAATGAAAAATGTATGGATTTTGCAATTAATATTATGAAAGAAGTTCAAAAAATTGCAAAAGCTGAAGGCGTCAAAAATACTGATATTATGATTGATGAGACGATTGCTCATTTGCATACAATGATTCCAGATGGAAAAACTTCAATGTTGCAAGATGTTGAAGCTGGAAGAAAAACTGAAGTTGATATGTTTGCAGGAACGGTAATTGAGTTAGGTTTGAAACATAATATTCAAACTCCTTATAATCAGATAATTAAAGAAATTTTAGATGCAATTTATCAAAATGAAATAATAAAAAATTCACAAATTTTAACAAAAGTGTAGTCCTTTTATCAATTTCTTGAATGTATTTTTTTTTATAAATATATGGGGAAATTTGAAAAGGGGATATTATGATTAATTCTGTATCAAATGAGCAAGCATATATTAATGCTTTAATGGCAAAATTGCCAGATGTAAAAGAAAAAGAAGAATATTCTTTGAAAAAAGGTGATAGTTTGTGGTCTTTAGCTAAAAAATGTTTGAATGATCAAAATGCTTCAAATGCCAAAACCGCAAATTACATGTTACTTATTGCAAAATTAAATAAATTAGATACTGTTGAAAAAATGAATGGGCTTAAGGTTGGAGAAAAAATATATCTTCCAAATGAAATAGTAAAATCTGAAAATCTGACGAAAGTTCGTAATGACGCTGAAAATACTTTAATTAAAACAATAGATGTTTTAGAAAATGATAAAACATTAAAATTAGAAAAAGCAAACATGCAATATGGTCAATGCTATCATTTGTATCGTAAAAAAAATGCTAATGATGATTTTAAATTGGACAGAAAATTAGTGCTATCATTTAATGTAAATCGTAATGGAGAGATAGATGTTGTTTCAATGAATGATGCAAAAAAAGATCTTTATGCATTTGGGTATGATTATGATGTAGATCAAAAAGGTAATATTATTGAAGCTAAATATCCTCATGAAATTATAGGGAAACTTTCTAAAGAGGAAAATTTAATGTTAAGATCAAAATTGAAAGAATTAGTAAATAATATGGATAAAAAATAAATGTTATAATTTTTTTTATTAATAATTATTTTGTTCCATTTGTTTATTGTAATCAATTGTTTGTTGGCGCATTTGTTCAATTTCGTTTACTGTTTGATCTACATGTTCTTGAACACTTTGACTATCAATTGATGAATCTTTCATTTTTATTGATGAAACACCTTTAAATGTGCTTATTCCTATTAAAAATATTATCGCTGTAATTACTAGTCCTAAAAGTAAGCTTATTGCTCCAAAACCGTTTCTTTTCATATAAAATCCTTTTAATTTAGTTTGTTTTTATTTATGAAAAATTTTATGGCATCTTCAGTTGTTTTGGGTGTTTTTAAGATTTCTTCTTCAAGTGAATGAGGTCTGGTTTGAGAAACGAAAAATTTATTGTATATAGTTAGACCTACAAAAATAATTATTGAAGATAATGCAACCCCACCCATTGCAAGACCAAATTTAATTATTGCACTGTGCATAACAGCAGAGCGGGTTTGCTCACACAATCCCGCATTTGCTGTTAAAAATATAAAAGTAAAAATTGTATTTATTATTTTATTCTTCAACTTTTTCCTCTTTTGTTGCTTTAGTTTTTTTAGTTCGAGGTTTTCTTGTTTTTGAAGTCCCTCTATTTGGTCTGCGTGTCTTTTTAACTTCTGGTTCTGTTGTTTCTGCTTGAGTCTCAGTTGTTTCATTTGTTTTTTCTTCTTCTGCAATATCTACTTTAGGTTCTTCTTTTTCTAAAGGTTCTATTTTTTCAGAAGCATCTGGCTCAATTATTGGTTTGATTTCTTCATTTGGTTTAAGTACAGTATCAGCAGTTTCAACTGTTTGTTCTATAATTATTTCTTGTTGTTCTTGTGCTTTTTTCTCAAACTTATTTTTTCTTCCGCCTCGTTTTTTCTTGTTTTCTCGTTTTTCTGTTTCTTGAGAAGCAACAGTAGATGGATTTTCTACTTCAATTTCAGGTTGTTGCATTTCTTGAATTTCTTCTACTTGAGTTTCTTGTTGTTGAGTTGGTTGATTTTGATTTTTGTTGTTATTTTTATTCTTTTTAAAGTTGTTTACAGGTAATTTCATTTTTGCAGCTTTAGCTCTGTATTCTCCTTCTGCTGTTGGTGTTGAGAAGTTGAATTCATTCATAAAGTAACCTGTTCCTTGACAGTGTGGACATTTTCTTGTAAATATTTCAGAAAGAGATTGTCCTTGTCTATGTCTTGTTAATTCAACCAATCCTAAATCTGAAATTTGACCAACTTGAGGTTTTGCTTTATCAGGTTCAAGTGCTATTTCTAATTCTTCTAACATTGCAAGTTTGTCGGCTCTTGACATCATATCAATAAAGTCTACGATAATCATTCCGCCGATATTTCTTAATCTTAATTGTCTTGCAATTTCATGTACAGCTTCAATGTTTGTTTTTAAAATTGTTTCATCTTGAGTAGATGAACTTGTAAATTTACCGCTGTTAACATCTATTACAGTTAGGGCTTCTGTTTGTTGGATAAATAAATATCCGCCTGATGGCATATTAACTTTTACGTTTAATGCAGCTTTTATTTCTTTATGAATATCAGTTGCAATTAATAATGGTTCTGTTCCTTTGTATAGAGTTACTTGAACATTTTTGTTCATATGCCAGTTTTGCAAAATATTTTGAACTCTTTGCATTGCAAAAGCAGTATCTACAACGATTTCTTTTACATCTTCAGTGCAAGCTTCTCTTATTGTTCTATATAGTAAATCTTGATCTCTGTATAAAAGATTTGGAGGAGTCATTGTTTCTGCAGCTGTGATAATGTTGTTCCATTTTTCAAGTAAGATTTCTAAGTCTTCTTGAATATCTGCTTCAGATTGTCCTTCTGCTTCTGTTCTGATAATTACACCTACTCCTACCGGTTTGATAAGGCTTACTACTGATTTTAGTCTAGCTCTTTCTTTTGAATTTTCGATTTTTTTACTTATGCTTATACCTGGTTCATTTGGCATTAATACCAAAAATCTCCCAGGTAGGCTTATTTCTGTGGTTACTCTTGGACCTTTATGCCCTGTTGGTTCTTTTACAACTTGAACGATAAGTTTTTGTTTTGGTGATAATTTATCTTTTAATGAGCCTTTACCCATAACATCTTGTGCATGTAAGAAGCCCATTTTATCAAAACCTACATTTACAAATGCTGCATCAATACTTGGTAAAATATTATCTACTGTTGCAAGATAAACATCTCCTAAGATTACTTCGCCTCTTGAAATAAAAAAGTCAGTTACTTTTCCGTTTTCTAATACCGCAGCAATATTATCACGTTCTGCAATAATGATTTTCTTTTCAACGTTTCCATTTTGCTGCCCGTTTTTGTTGTGTCTGTCGTTTGCCATAAATAAAAATCCTTTACTATAATTCTTTTAAATCTTTGTCAAAGAACCGTGTACGTTTGATATCAAATGTTACATCGGGTGCAATTAAATTCATTAGGACATCTGCTCTCAGTGCGGGAATTCCGCTTTCAACTGTTCCATCTTCTTTATTAATTGCGGATTGACCGGTTTTTAGTACTATGTACAGACTATTATTTTCATATCTGTATGATTTAATAGATTGTTTAACGTCTGTTTTTTTGATTAAACCTTTTTTGTTTTTCTTCTCTATAAAAATTTCTTCAGAAGATAAAACTTTGTCTGTATTATATCTTAAAGTTTCAAAATCGTAAAGTGATTTGTTAAAAATATCTATTTTATATTCAGCCCATTGTGCGGTCATATCAATTGCTGGGGAACTTTTTTCTATTTTAACAATACTTATAATTTTTGATTGTTCAGGTAAGACTTTCTCTAACTTTAGTTTGAGTTCTTCTGGTGAAAGATTATCAAACAATTCGATATCTACAAGTTCGCATTCGCTTTCTGCAAATAGTGGTAGGGCAATTCCCATTGATACTTTCATTGAAGGGTTATAACCAAGAGAATATACAATATCTAAATCTGTTCTTGATAGTGCTTTGAAAAATGTATTTTGCCAATCTAGATGAGAGAAATATTTTAATATTCCTGTTTTTGTTAATTTAATTCTATATTTATATATTTCTCTGTCATAACCTTGGCAAGTTTTAGGATCTTTTATTTCGATTTTTAAATTTTGAGCTTTTTCACTAGCTTTGAATGGTTCTGCAAGAATTTTTCTTGTTTTAAGATTTTTGCAGACTCCACAATTTACACAGCCTTTTTCGCAGGTTGGTTTTGTATTTGAATCATTATATTCTTTGATTAGCCATTCTTTATCAACGCCTATATTTATAAAATCCCAAGGAAGATTTTCTTCTGTAGAATACTGCTTTTGAGCAAGTTCTGCAAGATTAATCCCAAGTTCTTTTGCTGTTTCATGCCAGATGTCTTTATTAAAATATTCTCCCCAAGCATCTAGGTAGCAGCCTTTTTTATATAATTCTTCGATGTATTTACATAAACTAACATCCCCACGAGTAAGTACAGCTTCTATTTGAGAAATTGTATCTTCGTGGTAGTTGATTTTTAAGCCTTTAATATGTTTTGTTTTTTCTTTTAAATATTTGATATGTTCATCTACTTTGTCTAAATTCATTTGACCGTACCATTGGAATGGTGTGAAAGGTTTGGGGACAAAAATAGATAAAGTACAAGTTATATCAAGACCGTGATTTAGTCCTTTTTCTTTTTTTATTAGTTTGCAGTGATATTTTATTTTGCTTAGTAAATCAGCCATTTCGTCCATATCTGCAAGAGTTTCTGTTGGGAGACCGCAGATAAAGTAAAATTTAAGTTTAGACCAGCCGTTTTCATATAATGTAAGAACAGCATTTAAAATTTGTTCTTCTGAAATGTTTTTCTTAATTTTATCGCGTAATCTTTGGCTTCCTGCTTCTGGAGCAAGTGTCATAGTTGATTTTCTTACACTTTGTACAAGATTTGCAAGTTCGAGGTTAAATCCGTCAATTCTTTGACTTGGTAGTGATACTGAAATTTTCTTTTCATTAAAGTCGACTGCAAGTTCTTTTATTACTTCATTAATATTTTTATAATCATTTGATGATAGAGAAAGAAGAGAATATTCATCATAACCTGTATTTTTGACAAGTTCCTTTGCTATTTTGATAATATCTTCTGCAGATCTTTCTCTTATTGGTAATGTGACATGTCCTGGTTGACAAAAACGGCACATTCTACCACAGCCTCGTCTAATTTCAACTACAGCTCTATCTTGTACTGAGGTTGAAAATGGTATTGGGTAAGATTTTAGAGCTGTGTCATATTTTAATTGTGCAATTCGTTTTGTAACAGTACCACCTGTAAGTAATGACCAGCGTCCTGAATTTTCTCCTTCACAAAGAGCTTTAATCCTATCTTGTCTTGGGAGGCCTTTCGTTTTTTCTAAAATTTCACAAACTTCTATTATACTATCTTCTCCATCACCAATCATAAAGACGTCAATAAATTCGGCAATTGGTAATGGATTAAATGCACAAGGTCCCCCAGCTATAATTATTGGATCATTGTCTTTTCGCATGTCGTTTCTGTATGGAATTTTGGCCATATCAAGCATTTTTAAAACAGTTGGATATGCCATTTCATATTGTAAAGAAAAACCTATTGCATCAAAATCTTTTATGTGTTTTTTGCTTTCTAGTGCATATAATATTTTAGGTTGAAAATCTGATTCTGGGGCATATACTCTATCAGCCATGTAGTTTGGCTGTTTATTGACCAAGTCATATAAGACTCTTAGTCCGAGATTACTAATCCCTATTTCATATTTATCAGGGAATGCAAATGCAAATCTAACTTTAGCTTTGTCAAAATCTTTATTATATGATAGGAATTCTCCACCTACATATTGGTATGGTTTGTTGCATCTATATAAGGCTTCGTGATTTTCTCTAAAAAAACAATTCATTTTATTATGCTAAATCCTCTGGAAAATATTTATCTATTTCAATTATTGTACCATCAAGAGTATTTTCTTCAAATGATTTCATAAATTTAAAAAGATTATTGTTAGGTACATCGTAATTATATAATACGGTTTCGCCTTTGTATTCTCGCATTACTCGTACTATATAGTGACATTTTTCTGCATATTTAACTAAATGCTCAGGATTAAATTTATTCCCATTATGGTCTTTGTCAATTCTAACGTAACTAAATCCTGCATAATATTTTATTTTTTCTTTTGTTTCAGGCGAAATATTTTTATTATGCTTTGAAAATATATCTATAACCTTTTTGTTAATTTCATCACTCATATTAATATTTAACTATAATATTTGCAGGCATGGCTAAATTGTTAACAATTTGTGATATAATTTTCTTAAATTTAAGGAGATATTGCTGGTGTTTATTAAAAAAAATAAAATTACTGGAAGATTAATAGTTAATTTATTTGGATTGCGCTTGAAATTCAGATTACCTGTAAAAAATAAAGGTTTAGATGAAAAATTTGCAAATCTTTTGTATGAATTAGCTGATCCTAGAACATTAGAAAAAGTTAAACTGCCAAAAGTTTTAAATTTATATGATTCTTTGTATGCTCTTGTTGATTCTAATAAGTCTCTTGCTCGTTTTGGGGATGGTGAATTTAAAATTATGATGGGCGAAAATATTAATTTTCAACAATATGATTCAAAACTTGCTAAACGATTAGAAGAAGTTTTAAAAAATGACTTAGATGATTTAATGGTTGGAGTTCCTGATACATTTGGTTTTTGTTATAGTAATTATTTTAGAAGAGTTTTAGTTTCCTGCAGGGATTATTTATATAAGTATATGAATTTTGAAAAAAATTATGTCGATGCTTTTCTTACTAGACAATCAAAATTTGATAGTGAAACTAAAGGAAATGACTATTATCGCAATTTGAAAAAATTGTGGGAAAATAGGGATATTGTAATTGTAGAAGGTCAAGGTAGCAGGCTTGGTATTGGAAATGATTTATTTTCTAATGCAAATTCTATTAAAAGAATATTATGTCCAATAAAAGATGCTTATTCTAAATATGATGAAATTTTAAATATTTGTCAGAAACAATCCAAAGACACTCTTTTTATAATCGCGTTAGGTCCAACAGCAACAGTGCTTGCTTACGATTTGTGCCAATTAGGTTATAGAGCTCTTGATGTAGGTCATGTTGATACTATGTATGAGTGGTTTTTGCGAAAGGCTACAAAAAGTATTCCAATTGAAGGTAAAATTGTTTTCAATGAGGAAAGGAATAAAAATAGTATAAAACCTTGCAAAGATAAAAAATATTACGAACAGATTATTTCAGAGATAGAATAGTTTAATTTCTAAAAATTTAAATTCTTAAAAAATTAATTATTTTAATTTCTTTTCGTAATCTTTATATTCTTTTATAAAATCAATGATTTCAAGTGCTAGTTCTTTTCTTATGTCAATTGGACAGTTTTTTAAATATTCCATTGCATGTGATACTTTAATATTTTTGTCATACCATCTACGCATAATGTAGTTGTATTGGTCATCCAATGACATTTCAATATCAAAATCAATATCCTTCAGCCTGTCAATAATATAATCTGCACAGCGGACTTGAATATATTCTTCTGCTTTTTCAAGTTCGGCAACGGCTCTGCTAACTGTAGGATCTATATCATACCAACGTTTTTTCATAAATTTATATTACAAATTTTTTTGTATAAAGTCAAGATGTTTATGCTATTGCTGATTTCATAAGCGCTAGAACAGATAATGAAACTTCTTTTTGTATCATTTTTGTTGTCCCTTTTAAGTATGAAAAAGCAGTAGAAATTGTTTCGTTCTTGTCATACCATCTTTGATATTTGCGCTCAATGTTATTAATTGTAGTATTTTTTATATAGTTCATTTCTGTATCTTTTTCTTTAACAAGTTTAATAATATATTCAGCGTATTCTATTTGGACTTTTTTCTCTGCACATTCTATCATACTAATAGCCATACATACATCTGGCTCTATGTCATACCAACGCATTCAGCTTCCTCCCTAATAATATGCACAAATTTATTATGTCCATATGTTTATAAAATCAAACACAATAATTCAAAATATTTAAATTTTGTATTTGAAAATAAACTGTTATATAATTAAATTATGAAAAGATTTGTTGCATTATTTATATTGATATCTTTTATATGCTCAAGTTCTTCTGCATTAGCCGAAGTGCTGGAAGGGCATGCTGAGAAATCTGATGTATATGAACAACAATTACAAAAAGAATTATTCACTGGTCAAATAGAGCATTTAGAAAGAAAAGATGTTATCAATATGACTGTATCTCAAGTTCTTGATAGCAATATCAATATTGAAGGAGATGAGTTTTTTGCAGAAGTTACTGATGAGGTCAAAGGAGATAAAGGTGTAATTATTCCCAAAGGTACGATTGCTCATGGAAGAATTTCACAGACTGGTGATCCAAAGCGTTTAGGCCGCCAAGGATGGATTGCGCTTGATTTTGATTATTTAATAACTCCTGATGGAAGAGAAATTCCAATTGAAGGTAAGATGTCTACCAAGTTGCATCCTGTTGCAGAAGCATCAAAAATAGTAGCTCAAGATGTTGGGTATACTTTAGCAGGTGGTGCAGTGGGTGGTTTTATGGCTTTAAATTGGTTGGGACTTGAGGCCGCAATTGCATCTCAAGGGTATACAATTGCCGGAGGCGCAGCTGTTGGTGGTGCAGTTGGTTTAGGAATGGCTTTAATAAGAAAAGGTCATGATGTATTAATTGCCCCAGGTGATGAAATAAGGGTTAAAATTAATACAACAGTGCCATTACCAGTGTATAAAGAGTCAGCTCTTATGCAACATGAAATGTTTTATCCAGGTTTGGATATTCATATAAGTAATATAAAACATGAAAAAGATCCTTTTGGAGAAGTAAATACTCTTACTTTGACAATTATGATATCAAATATGTCTGATAAAACTTTTTCGGGCTTAGATATGGCATTAGTTAATGATTACAATTCGGTATTCAGACCATCAATTTTTGGAGATACAAAATTGATGTTTAAGCAAATAAGGCCTGGTGATAAATTTGCAGGTCAAGTTTCATTTTCTGTAGATAATGTAAATAGGAGCTTTTGGTTAACTTTTTATGACAGAAGAAAAGGGACTGCATTGACAAAAATTTCTTTAGATAATGCTTATAGAAAAGTTCCTGAAAAAACAAAAAAGAAAAATTTGAAATTAAGAAGGCAAAAAACGAACTTTAAAAAAGAAGAGGATCTTCTTGATATTCAGTAATTGTAACTTTTTATTATCAGGTTATTGAAATAAAAATATTTTATGTTACAATGATAGTAATATGTAGTAGAAAGAAAGTAGAGGAATATATGGTGTGTGGAAAATTGGAAATTGATATTTTAAATTCATTTTGGAATTTGACAGCCGATGATGAAGATAGAGATATTTCCATCCAAGACATTGTAGATGAATTAGCACTTAATGGTATTGAAAGAGCATATACAACGATAAAAACAGTTATGGATAGATTGACTGTTAAATCAATTTTAGTCCGTTATAAGGTTGGAAAAAAATTTTATTATAAAGCAACAATGAATAGAAATGAAATGGCAATGGATGCTGTAAAAACAGTTGCTGAACAATTTTTTAATGGAAATTATGTTGAATTAATTGAATTTGTTGAAAAAAATACTCAAGATGTTTTAGTATAATATTATGGATTATTTAAAAGATAGAGTATTAGTTTCAGAGCTAATTCGGCAAGTTTTAATTTCTCGTATGTGTGTAAGAGAAGCTATTTTAAGATTTCCGCGTGATACACAAGATAAAAGTATTCACGCGGCTTATCATGCTCTGGTTCATTTTGAAGCCGATGAAGATTTACGCAAAAGAGATGATTTGTATCGTGAAGAACAAGATGATTATCTTGAATTCGTTGCTCAAGTTCTTGAACGTGGCGAAAATTTGCCTGAAAATATTATAAATAACTATGAAAAATATTATGCTTGTGCTAATATTCCGCATGAAAATAATACAAAAGGTTTCTTTAAGAGTTTTTTACGATTTTTGAATATAAAATCGGAAGTTACGACATATAATAAGGAGAAAGAATGAAAAAGTTATTAGCTTTATTAGCAGTTTTAATGCTTGCTGGAGGAGCTGTAATGGCAAAACCTGAAAAATCTCTTGATGTATTGCCTTTGTTGTCATCAAAGTCTATGCAGCAAAATAGAGTATGGGTAGGAACATTTCAGCTTGTATGGAATGATTTAATGGATGGAATAGTTAAGGGTCCTATAAAATTTGAGGATTATAAATCTCCATTAGCTTTTAAATTAAATAAACAAAGATTCAAGGCTGATCAATTGTCAGAAGATTCTTATTACAAAACCTATGGAGAAACATCTCCAGAATTAAAAGCTCAAATAGAAAAAGCAATACAAGAAAAATTTAATGAAACAAGTGATATTTTAGATTCTATTGATTGGACTCCTGGTGCAGGTAAATACCTTGTATATGCAATGTTGAAAAAAGATTTTAAATTCTTAACGGCTTTTGATAAATTAAAACCTGCAAGATTTGCTCATTCATTTAAAAAAGTTGACTATTTTGGTATTGATGAAAACAGTGATAAAATCTTAGATGATACATTACATGTATTGTTCTATAATTCATCAAAAGATTTTGCAGTTTCTGTTTATACTCAAGGAAAAGATATCTTGTATTTGTATAGAACAGATGATGATAAAACTTTTGATAAATTGTACTCTGATATGTTTATGAAAAAAGTTCAATATGATGGTCCTTCAGAATTTTTAGCTAAAGATGAATTCAAAGTTCCAAATATTTCATTATATGCGCAAAAATCATTTGATGAATTGTGTAACCATAAAATTAAGGGTACTGATTTGACTATTGGTCAAGCATTGGAAACTGTTGATTTTAAAATGGATAATGAAGGAGTAAAACTAAAATCAGAAGCTGCAATTGCAACAAAAATGTCAATGCCGATTATTCCAGAAGATATAAAACCAAGAAAATTCTATTTTGATGATACATTTGTCTTATTCTTACAAGAATCAGGAAAGATAAAACCTTATTTTGCTTTACGAGTTGACGATGTATCTTTAATTAATGGAACAGCAAAAAAATAAAAAATGGTGGGTATATACCCACCATTTTTATACTATAATATTTATATGGCTAAAGTTAAATCAAAATGGATATGTCAGGAATGCGGTTATGAAACTGCAGGTTATTTAGGAAAGTGTCCGGAATGCGGTGCTTGGGGAAGTTTAGTCGAAGAAGTTCAATTCGCTGCAAAGCCTCAACAGGCAAGTGTGCATGATGAATTTATAAATCGTGAAAAACCTGAATTATTAAAAGATATTCATATCGGAGAAGAATTAAGAGTTTCTACAAATATTTCCGAATTTGACAGAATTTTGGGCGGTGGTTTAGTTCAAGGTTCACTTGTTTTAATTGCAGGAGATCCTGGAATTGGGAAATCTACAATTTTGCTTCAAACAAGCGGGGAATTGTGCAAAAATAATAAAAAAGTTTTATATGTATCAGCAGAAGAAAGTGCAAGCCAGCTAAAATTAAGAGCACAAAGACTTTCTATAAATTCTGATAACTTATATGTCTATCCGCAAACATCAATGGAGAGTATAAAATCTCAAATTGAAGAAATTATGCCTGATGTTGTTGTGATTGATAGTATCCAAGCTATCTATTCTCAAAATGTTGCAAGTTCTGCCGGTAGTGTGTCTCAAATTCGAGAATGCACAAATCTTTTAATGCATATTGCAAAATCTAAAAATATAACAATTATTGTAATTGGTCATGTTACCAAAGAGGGTAATATTGCAGGTCCAAAAGTTCTTGAACATATGGTAGATACCGTAATTTATTTTGAGGGTGATAAATATAAATCTTATAGAATGCTTCGTTCTATGAAAAACCGTTTTGGGAACACTTCTGAGGTTGGAATTTTTGAAATGCATTCAGATGGTTTAAAAGAAGTTAAAAATCCAAACGAATTATTCTTAAATGAGCGTTCCCAAATAGCAACTCCAGGTAGTGCAATTATTGTAACAAATGAAGGAACTCGTCCTCTTTTAGTTGAAATTCAAGCACTTGTTGGAACAACTCCATATCCTTCTCCTCGCAGAGTTACAAATGGTGTAGATACAAGCAGAGTTTTACAAATTCTTGCGGTGCTTGAAAAAAGAGTAGGACTTAATTTGTCAAAACAAGATGTGTATGTGAATGTAATGGGTGGAATTGATGTATATGAACCATCTGCGGACTTAGGAATAGCTCTTGCAGTTGCGACATGTGCTCGTGATGTTGTAGTTGATTCTCAAACTGTAATTATAGGAGAAATAGGATTATCAGGCGAAATTCATCCTGTTAATAATATTGAAAAGCGTTTGAATGAAGCAGTTATGTCAGGGTTTAAAAAAGCTATAATTCCTTACGCAAATAAAGTAGAGGATAACAGGATTGAAATTGTTCCTGTAAAACGTTTAATGGATGCAATAAGTGCTTGTATATCACCAGTTGAAAAAAAGTAAAATATATTTTATAATTTAGAAAAAGGAGCAATAAGTATGAAAAATTTTTGTATTTTTAAAACGCGGGGGGGGGGGCGTAATTTAAGCTCTAATAACGCATTTACTCTCGCAGAAACATTAATTACTGTAGGAATAATTGCTGTTGTTGCAGCTATGACTATGCCGGCATTAATAGCAAATCATCAGGAAAAAGTTACGATTACAAGATTGAAAAAAGTTTATTCTGTTTTGTCGCAGTTGTATGTTTCTGTAACAGATGAAGAGGGTTATCCTTATGATTGGGAAGTTGAGTATAATGAGTCAGGGGATCGAGATGGTACTAAGACTTTTTATAATGTTATAAAAAACTATTCTAAGTATCTAAAAATATGTGATAATCACAATTGTAGGGTAGAATATAGATTTCTAAATGGAACATATGATGGAAATTCTTCATATAGAATCGGAAGTCTACCTATGATATTAGCTGATGGAACATACTTAAGGGTAAATTTTTCTGATGTAGGTGGAGCAGATCAATGTAATCTCGTGAGAGGAACTTCTGAGGCATTAAAAAGTATTTGTGCAGAGTTGTATGTTGATATAAATGGCAAACAATTTCCTAATACTTTTGGAAGAGATACTTTTATTTTTTATTGGACAAAATTTGGAATTGTCCCTGTTGGAACAAAATATGAGGCATCACATATAACATTTGATTCAACTTGTTCGAATAATAAATCTAGTTCATCCAGTGGTTATGGTTGTACTGCTTGGGTTTTAATTAATGAAAATATGGATTATATGCACTGTGATGGATTATCTTGGGCAGGTAAAAAAACTTGTAAATAAATTTATTTTTTAGTTTCAACGCCAGGAGCATCTTTTATTATAAAAGGTCTAACAAAAGCCCAAGTTCCATATAAAGAAGCCAAAAGACCTGCCCCCATAAGAGTTTTATTTGTCTTTGGGTGCTTGTTAAATAATCCGCCTAATGTTACTAAAGTTGTGCCAACCATAATCCCAAGATATCCTTTGAAAATAGTTCTTGGTACAACTATTGTGTCAGTCATATCAGCAGAATTTTTGGTTTTTGTGTGAAATTTTTCTAAAAAAGTTTCCTTTTTGTTATTTGATGCACCTCTAAAATATTGGTTTGAGATAGTTGATATTTTCATTTTATTTTCCCTAATCTTAGTCAGGAATATATTCAAATATGTCCTGAATTCTACAATCCAGAGCATAACACAGTTTATTAATAGTTTCAAGTTCTATTGTTTTAGTTTTATTATGATAAATTTTAAATACTGCAACATGGCTTAAACCTGCGATTCTAGCTGTTTCTGCCATGTTCATTCTTCTTATTCCCATCATTTCTGACAATTTATTTTTAATCATGTTAGCGATTTTAACATTAATTGTAAATTTAGTAATTGTATTAATTTGTTGACTAATAATATTATTCATGTATTTAATAATATTGTAATAACGTTTAATAAAATATAACAGGAGATTTTATGAAAAAGGGCTTTACTTTAGCTGAAATTCTTATAACTATTGGTATAATTGCTATTGTTGTTTCAATGGTATTACCGACATTAATAAATAATAAGCAAAATAAAGAATTAGAAGTTGGTTTGAAAAAGAATTACTCTGTATTAAGTCAAGCTTTAGATATGTATCAGGCTAAAAATGAGGAACGCTTGAGCAGTGATTTTCTGATTTATCATGAATTAAAGGATATTTTAATGTCATATATGAATGTTATTGTTGATTGTAAATTTGGCACAGAAGCCGATAATTCTGCTTGTATTCCTCAAATATCTAATGATCCTGAAAAAAGCTCTAAAGTTTATAAAAATTTTAATGCCTCAAATTATATTAATCTTTCTTTTTTTGATGATGGACAATTTATTATAAGTGATGGTAGTTTAATTTTATTGCAGAATAGTACTTCTGGGGGTAATATATATATTTCAGTTGATGTAAATGGCTATTTGAAAGGCCCTAATAGGTTGGGACGAGATTTATTTATGTTTCAGCTTGATAATAATGGGAAATTACTTCCAATGGGGGCTAAAGGAAGTTTTTATTTTAGTAAAACTGATGCATATTGTTCCAAAACTTCAACAAATAATATGAATGGAGCAGGATGTACTATAAATGCATTAACTGATAAAAATTATTTTAAAAATTTGCCATAATAAAATTAACTATTTCTTAATAATTGAAAAGGATATAACTACTTGATTAGTTTTTTTGTTAATGTTATAAGATACATGTTAAAGGTTTTACAAAAGAAAGGGAGTAAATACTTATGACAAAAAGAAAAGTTGCTATCAATGGTTTTGGTAGAATCGGCCGTAACACATTACGTGCTGCTATTAGAGAAGGTATTTTTGATGAAATCGATTATGTAGCAATCAATGACCCAGGTCTTAAACCTGAAGATGCTGCAAGAATTTTCAAATATGACTCTGTAATGGGTAAATTTGATGGTGAAGTTGAAGCTTATGAAGAAGATATCCACATTAATGGAAAAAAAATTAAATTCTTCGCTGAAAAAGATCCAGCTCAATTACCTTGGAAAGATTTAGGTGTTGAAGTTGTTGTTGAATCAACTGGCTTCTTTACAGATGCAACAAAAGCTCACGCACACATCGATGCTGGTGCTAAAAAAGTTATCATTTCTGCTCCAGCTACAAACGAAGATAAAACTATCGTTTTAGGTGTTAACGAAAAAGAATACGATCCAGCTAAACATAACGTAATTTCTATGGCTTCTTGTACAACTAACTGTTTAGCTCCTGTAGCTAAAGTTATTGACGAAAAATTCGGTATTGTTAAAGGTTTAATGACAACAGTTCACTCATATACTGGTGACCAAAGAATCTTAGATGCTGGACACAAAGATCCTAGAAGAGCTAGAGCTGGTGCTTTAAACATCGTTCCTACAAAAACAGGTGCTGCTAAAGCTGTTGCTCTTGTATTACCTCAACTTAAAGGTAAATTGGATGGTTTCGCTATGAGAGTTCCTACTCCAGACGTATCATTAGTTGACGTTGTATTCGAACTTTCTAAAGACGTAACTGTTGAAGAAGTAAATGCAGCATTAAAAGAAGGTGCTGATGGACATGTTGTTTGCTACACTGAAGAACGATTAGTTTCTTCTGATTATGTTGGAGCGTCTCAATCATCTACAGTT
>CALVEU010000028.1 GCA_944326635.1 Candidatus Gastranaerophilales bacterium
TAAAGATGTTAAAATCATAATATTAACTTCTCATAATGATGAAAAAGAAGTTTTGAACAGCTTGAAAGCCGGAGCAAATGCATATTGCTCAAAAGAAATTAATCCAAAAAGACTTGTAGAAGTTGTTCGTTCAGTCGCAGATGGTGCTGCTTGGTTTGATCCTAGCATTGCACATATTGTATTGAAAGCAACAACAAATTCTCCGTCTTTTGATAACGATAATAATAGAAAAGATTACGATTTAACCTCTCGTGAAGCTCAAATTTTAAAACTTATGACAGAGGGTTATAGCAATATGGAAATTGCACAAATTCTTGTGATAAGTATAAATACTACAAAAGCTCATGTTGCAAATATTTTGCAAAAATTAGAAGTAGATGACAGATTACAAGCTGCATTAAAAGCCCTAAAACACAATATTGTATAGATAAAAATAAAAGGATTATAACAAATGTCAGAATTGACACAAGTTCTTTTGGTTGATGACAATTCCAAATACTTAAAAGATGCTCTGCCTTTTTACGGATATGAAGTAACAGTGGCACTCGATGGAGTTCAGGCATTGAAAGAACTTGCAAATGAGAGTAACAAATTTGACATTGTGCTTCTTGATGTTATGATGCCTAATATGAACGGATGGGATACTTTAAAATCTATCCGTAAAAATGAAAAAACAAAACATTTACCTGTAATAATGCTTACAGCTGTTAATGAAGACCAGAAAATGGTTACAGGCTTAAAAATCGGTGCTGACGATTATATTGTAAAGCCTTTTGTACTTCCAAATCTTTTAGCAAGAATGGAAGCAGTTCTAAGACGTTCTATTCGTCAAAAAGAAATATCCCAAGATGTTATTCAAACTCAAGTCCCTATTGATCTTTTAACTTCAAAAGAAAAAGAAGTGTTACAAATGGTTGCAAAAGGGGAAAGTAATAAACAGATTGCAGATAAAATGTTTGTGAAAGAAGTTACGGTGAAAACTCATTTAAACAGTATATTCAAAAAACTAAAGGTAGCTAACAGAACTCAAGCGGTATTGCTTGCAATGCAAGCTGACCTTGTTAAAAATTGACATATTAATTATATAAGGAGATAAAATGATAGATTATACAAAAGAAGAATTAGTAGAATTGTTGAGAAAGAACCCCGAAAAATTTAATGAGTGGAAAGCAGAGCAAGAAGAGGTAGATCTTTCTGAAGTTGATTTTTCAAATATAAACCTTTCAGAAATTGATTTTTCTGATGTTGATTTGAATTCAAGTTCTTTTGCAGATTGCAGTCTTTCTTTTGTAAACTTTAGCAATACAGATTTAACATCAGTTGACTTTACTCGCGCAAGAGTTTTGGAATGTGATTTTACAGACGCGTTATTAACAGGTGCAGATTGCAGCTATGCAGAAATGACATATTGTAATTTTTCTGATGCTGATATGGCAGGATGTATTTTGTCAGAAACTGATTTATCAAATTCAGATTTAACATCATCTGTAAATCTTCATGCAAGCCGATATGATGAAGATACTGTATGGCCTGATGATGACATGTTGCCTGAAGATTTTGATGTAACAAGTCATAGAGATTTGTCAGCATTGCAAGATGAAGAAGAAGATACTGTATCTTCAGATTGGTAATTTATAAAAATTCAAATTATTGAAAATTTTAAAATGGTCTGTTATAATTTGTTTATAACAGATCATTTGTTTTATAAGAAAGGAGTAGTTTATGATTGGATTAAGAATATTCGGGGGGGGGGCAATTTAGAGCTTACTCCACAAGGCTTTTGGTTGGTTGAAAAAAATATAAAAAAATGTCATTCTAGTGATATAAAACATTACAAACATGGTTTTACTTTAGCAGAAGTATTGATAACATTAGGCATAATCGGAGTTGTCGTTGCAATGACACTTCCAACATTAATAGCTCGTCATCAGGAAAAAGTTTGGACAACCTCTTATTTGCGAATATATTCAATTTTAGAAAATGCCTATAGACGAGTTCAAGAAGAATATGGTACGTTTGAAAATTGGTCTGGTGCAACTATTACTATAAATTCAGGAGATGGTAAACCTGATTCTAGTTTGTCTGATCGAAAGAAACTTTATGAATATATGATAAAGCCTTATATTGAGGTAAATAAGGCTTATCTCCCTAAAAATGATGATTGGAGTTGGATTGGGAGCAGTAATTGTTGGCCTGAAACATCATATTATTTAAATAAGACTCCATTTGGAATTAATACTGATAGAAATTATATAAATAAACCTGCAGTGAGTTTGAAATCAGGAGAATGTATTGTATTTGCTTATTCTTTTGGCGATTTTATGGTGGATATTAATTCTAAAAAAGGCCCAAATACCTTAGGAAAAGATCAATTTATTTTTTCTTTTGATTATAAACAAAAAGAGCGTATAAAACCTGGACATTATGAAAACTGGTGGACAGATAGTGCAAATTATTGTGATAAGAGTGACGCTCATGGTTGGATTGCAGGTGTGTCTTGTGGCTTTTGGATAGTTAGATATCAAAATATGGATTATTTGCACCTTCCTTTTGAAGAAGTGAAACAAAGATGGCATGGTGGAGTCTGGTAACTTGACTAAGCCTTTTTAGCACGTAAAATAATTCTTGTATATAACCGAAGGGAGTATAGAAAATGTTGGATCGTATACAAGTTACACATGAAGTAGAACAAATGTGCTGCGTCAAAAGAGGCGTAAAAGGCGAACCTGCTCCAATTCCTCAAGAAGGAGATTGGACAAAAGTTAAAGAAATTAAAGAAATTTCTGGTTTAACACACGGTTGCGGATGCTGTGCACCACAACAAGGTACTTGTAAATTAACTCTTAATGTTAAAGACGGTATCATTCAAGAAGCTTTAGTTGAAACTTTAGGCTGCTCAGGTATGACTCACTCTGCTGCTATGGCTGGTGAAATCCTTCCTGGTAAAACTATTTTGGAAGCTCTTAACACAGATTTAGTTTGTGATGCTATCAACGTTGCTATGAGAGAATTATTCTTACAAATCGTTTATGGTAGAACTCAAACTGCTTTCTCTGATAACGGTCTTCCTGTAGGTGCTGGTCTTGAAGATTTAGGAAAAGGCTTACGTTCTCAAGTAGGTACTATTTTCTCAACTAAACAAAAAGGACCTAGATACTTAGAAGTTGCTGAAGGATACGTTTTAGAATTAGGCTTAGATAAAAACGATGAAATCATCGGCTATAAATTTGTTAACATGGGTAAATTTATGGAAGCTGTTAAAAAAGGCGTTGACCCTAAAGAAGCTCTTGAAAAATTTACAGGAACATATGGCAGATTTGCTGATGCTGTTAAGAAAATCGACCCAAGAGTTGAATAGTCGTTTTTATATTTATAGGTGAAGCAATTTAGCTTATTAATAAAGCCTGAAATAATTTCAGAATAAGTATTAAAATAATTAAGAGGAAAATAAAATGACAGTAAAATTTGAAGGACAAGACAGACGTCAAGCAAAATTGAATAAAGTTCTTCCAGAATATGGCTTCAAATCTTTAGAAGAAGCTCGTGAACTTTGTTTATCAAACGGTATTGACGTTGATGCTATCGTTAAAGGTATTCAGCCTATCGCGTTTGAAAACGCTGTTTGGGCTTATACATTAGGTGCAGCTATCGCTATTAAAAAAGGTGCTAAAGATGCTGCTGAAGCTGCTAGCTTAATCGGTGAAGGCTTACAAGCTTTTTGTGTTCCAGGATCAGTTGGTGACACTAGAAAAGTTGGTTTAGGCCACGGTAACTTAGCTGCTATGTTATTGAGAGAAGAAACTCAATGTTTCTGTTTCTTAGCAGGTCACGAATCTTTTGCAGCTGCTGAAGGTGCAATTGGTATTGCTAGAAACGCTAACAAAGTTAGAAAAAATCCTTTAAGAGTTATCTTAAACGGTTTAGGAAAAGATGCTGCTTATGTAATCTCAAGAATTAACGGTTTCACATCTGTAGAAACTAAATATGATTACAAAACTGGCGAATTAAAAATCGTTAAAGAACAAGCATTCTCTGACGGTGAAAGAGCTAAAGTAAAATGCTATGGTGCAGATGATGTATCAGAAGGTGTTGCAATCATGATTCACGAAGGTGTTGATGTATCAATCACAGGTAACTCAACTAACCCAACTCGTTTCCAACACCCAGTAGCTGGTACTTACAAAAAATGGTGCTATGAAAATGATAGAAAATACTTCTCAGTAGCATCTGGTGGTGGTACTGGTAGAACATTACACCCTGATAACGTTGCAGCTGGTCCTGCTTCTTATGGTATGACTGATACTATGGGTAGAATGCACGGTGATGCTCAATTCGCAGGTTCTTCATCTGTTCCTGCTCACGTTGAAATGATGGGTATCATTGGTATGGGTAACAACCCAATGGTAGGTGCTACTGTTGCAGTTGCAGTTGCTGTTGATGGTGCTCTTCGCAAATAATAATTTGTTTTCTTAGAATATAAAAAAGTCATCTAAATTATTTTAGATGACTTTTTTTATTATTGATTTTTTATTTATGATATTTTTATATTATTCATAATACAAAATGTTGATAATGCTTTTTGAGATTTTTTCAAATCAGCATTTACAGAAGCATTTTTTGTTTGTTTAATTAATTCTTCTGCTGATTCATACATTTTTTGTGCTCCTTGTAGATAATCATTTTGTTCTGGAGATTTGATAAGACCTAATTCTTGGAAATATTTACCGTATAGTATATACAGTCTTGATAGTAAATCGTTTAAATTAAATTGTTTTGCAATTGAAATTGCACTTTCTATATGTGATTTTGCAATTTCGAAATCAGAAGTTGTAATAGAACATTTTGCTATTACCATTTTCAAAAGAATTTTAAAGAAATAATTATCAATTTTTGGATTTTCTGCAACTTCAAGAGCTTGTTCTGCTATTTCTCTAGCATTTTCTGGCCCTTCGGTATTTAATGTTGTATCTGCAATTAAATACCAAGTTAAAAGAGCTCCTAGAGCCATTTTTTCTTTAGCAAAATATGTGATTTGATCATTGTATATTTCCATTGCTTGTTTTGAATTGTCATTATCTTTAAATACTTTACCAAGTAATGTTTTTAGAATATTTTTTGTGAAATTGTCACCATTATTATTAGCAAATGTAACTACTTGGAAAAGGTCTTCTTGGATACCATCATATTTTTTTCTAAAGAAATTATTTATTATATTTATAAAATTCCATCTTAAAATTGTTTCATTATCCATTATATTTTCTTGATAAGATTTTAGGACTTCTTCAAGCATTTGTTCTGATGCTTTGAAGTTTCCTTTCATGCTATTTGCAAAAGCAAGTGTTAATTTACATTTGCATATGAATAATTCGTCTTGGATTTGATTTCTGTCTATTATGTCAAATAGTATTGTTAGGATTTCAAAGGATCTGTCATTCCCTTGGATAACTAATGCATTTGCTAATACCAAGTATGTTTTTAGCCAAGTTTCATACATAAAGTGAAATTGAGGATCTTTTGGATTATGTTTTTTGCTGAAATATTGGTCAAGTACAGGCATTATTTCTGTATCAATCATATTTATGATTTGACCGCTGTTACCTATATTAAGCAGTGCATTTAATTTAGTCGTTTTAAGTAGTGCTGTTTCAATAATGTTTTCTGGTTTAATTTTTTTGAGTACAGAGTCTACACATTCAACTTCTCCAAAATAATTTCCTGTTTTTCGGCAACAAGATGCAAGATAAGCTAGGAGTTCTATTTCTTTTGGACTATTGCCTACAGCTTCAGCATTTGAAATTGCGTCTGGAAGATATTCTATTGCTTCTGTTGGATTTGAGTTAGCAAGTAGTTTTCCTAAACGTTCTGATATATTATATCTAATTTTTAGAGTTTGAGTCTCGTCAAATTCATTTATTAATGCCATAGATTGCTTTTGTGATATTGCATATAGGTTTAAATCTCCTATGTATGAAGCGAATCTTGTATTTTTTGTCCAAATATCAAGTGCTAATTCAGGTTGTTTCAAGTTTTGAGCGATTATTCCTAAAATAGCATGTGAATTTAGGGTAAACCCTGTAAGGTGGGTAAATATTTTTTTGTTAATTTCTTTATAGTTTTCATCATTTCTTGCTGTTTTTATTATGGTTTCCCACAAAGATAGTGAACTAAATTCACAATATATTTCATTAATAGGAGTTATGTAATCCATTTTTTTTAGGTATATCATAACATCTCTAAATGTTTTATCATTTACTTCAAATATTTCTTTTACGAGATTTAAATTAATTTTATCTCCAATTATTGCAGAGCCTAGCAAAATATTATATGCTATTGGATTAATATGTGCCAGAAGAGCCAGTCTGTATTCAAGTAATCCTGAAAAAGTTGTTGCAATTTCAAATTCTTGATTGCTTAATTGACAATCAAAGCATAAATCTAGTGCATGATTTATATAAGAAGGATTTCCCTTACTTATTTTATAAATGTCTTGTAATTCCAATTTATTAAGTTGAGGAAAACCTTCTATTTTTTTTACTTTTTGATCTACAAGTGTATTAATTTGTTTAAATTCGATAGGTGCAATTCCTACATCTAAATATATATTTTCATTTTGTTTTGTTGGAAAGTAAAAATATCCTTTTGCAGGTTTTGGTTCATTATAGATGAGTAGGAATTTTAAATCATTCCATACATTAACTTTTTTTATATAACGGCTGATAAATTCATATGAAAATCCGTCTATGAAATCAAAGTTATCTATTACTATTACGAATTTATTATTTTCTATAATTTTATCAAATATTTTATTCAAAAAGTTAAAAGTTTTATTTTTAGCTGCAACTATATCTTCAAAAGTCCCTTCATTATGTGGATATAGGAAATTTATAAGGTCAAATATCTCATTGTTATTTAATTGAGGGAATTCATTTTTAAAATATTTAGATGCATCTTTTTTAAATTGCAGATTATTCAAACAAAAATTAGGCAGATTAAAAATATTTAATAAAATATCTTGAATTAATCCTGCTGGAGTTAGTTGAGTTATTGGCGTACATTTTCCGTAAAGCCAAGAAAAATTTTTAGGCTTTAATTCATGCATAATTGCTTTTAAAACAAGACTTTTTCCAATCCCTTTTTCTCCGCTAAGTGATAAGATTTTTTTATCATTTGAAAGTAATCCTTTAATTAATATATTTTTTGCACTTTGTTGGGATATTAAATTTGCAGGATATTCTAATTTAATTTCTTTTTCTTCAGTTATAGGAGTTGGTTTATTGAAAGCGTAACCGCATTTTCTACATTTTGTAACATTTGGAAAGTTTACGCTATTACAATTAGGACATTTTTTTAGAATTTCTGTCCCGCAATTTTTGCACTTAAAATCAAATATTGAATTTACAGTATTACAATTTTTACAAATTAATCCTGTACGAGCTTGACAATATGGACATTTAAGCGCATTATCAGGAATTGTTTTTTTGCATATTGGACATTTCATTATTAAAAATCCTAATTAAAAGCGAGTTTTACTTTTTCCATTAGCTTAAATAATCTTTTCGAAACTTCTGATTGAGATAAATTTAATTCTTCTGCAATTTCTTTTTGAGTCATCCCTTTTTCATACCTTAAATCATAAAGTTTTAAGTAATTTTTTTCAGGAGAATTAGTATCAATTTCATAAACAGTATCTACAATCTTTTGTAAAATTTCTTTTTTTATTGCTAAATCTTCCGGAGTGTCCTGAATATCTACGGGTTCATATGTAACTTCTATTTTAGAATAATCTAATGAATTTGATTGTTTTGAAACGGTTTCAATAGGTTCTTCTTTTGTTGACATATACCCGCTTCTTGTTCTTCTTAATCTTCCTTCACTTTTTAGAACATTTAAAATAGAAGTTGTTGCAATTTTTTTCAAATAAGCCTCTAATGTTGAATCAGAGCTTACTGTTTTTACGATTAAAAAAGAACGTTTGCAGGTTTCATTGAAAAAGTCATCATACAAATCTTCGTTATTCACGAATTTTCTATCACTTTTTATAATCTTTTCTATTAAATCTATTTTGTCTTGAGCTAATTCCACTATTAGGTTTCCTTGTTCTTACCACATTATAGCATAATTAAAAGTATATGATAAGACTCAAATTGAAATCTGGGGTCTTAATCTCGTCTGCAGGCGGTTTTACGACGTTTAAAGTATCTTTAACAGATTGTAACACAATGTTATCAATTTGAGTTGATCCGCTGCTTGCTGCAATTTTTGCATCTTGGACATTACCGGTATTAGTAAGTTTAAGTGCAACTTTTACCTGATTGGTATATGCATATTCAGTAGCTAGTAATAAGTCTGCAGATAATGATAATTTTATACTTTTACCTGCTGTTCTTAGATAATTTTGGAATTTTGTACTATATGATAAGTTACTAGGTACATCCCATACCAATTTATTTACGCTAACATATGATTCTGAAGATTGTTTTTGTTTCGCAGTTGTATTTTTTAATTCAGATATTGCTTGAGATTTTTGGATATTTTGAGTTTGATTTTTTTTGATATCAGGTGCATTTGTAGCTAAGATATCATCAGTGTTTGTATCTGGAATTTTATTGTCAGAATTGTTATCTTTAATATTATTTTCTGCGGATTCTGTTTTAATAGGTTCAACATCTGCGGTTGTATCATTCTTTGGCTTAAATACCATAACAGCAGATGCTGCAGCTATTACTGTGACAAGTGCTGCAGCTACAATAAGAGCTTTTTTATTTGGGATTTTATTACTTTTGTTATTTATTAATGCAGCACCAGGAATTTGGGTTTGTTGTTCTTCTTGATTGTTATTGTTAATTTTATCTAGTTCTACGTCTGATGTAGGGTCTGTATCATTGAACAAAACCCCAATATTGTCTTCTTCTAGATGATTTGTTTCGTTATTTTCTTCCTGATGAGGGTTTGTATCATCGTCAAAATTTAGCAAATCATCAATAGTTGTATCTTCACTATTACTATTGTTTAAAAATTCATTATTTGGGTTGTAGTCTTCTTCTGTTAATAAACCAGAATTTGTTTCATCTTGTATTTCGTCTAGTGAATTTATATTGACTTCATTATTTTCATTAACAGATTCATTAACTTCACTAATTGTTGTTAAATCTGAAATATCTGGGATATCTTCAAATGATGTTTCATTTTCTTGTGTTTCAATATTTTCAAATTCATTATTATTAGTTTCTTCTGTTGATGTTGAGTTTAAAATATCATCAATTTGAGATAATAAATCATTAGATGAAATATCTTCATTGTCATGTGGTATATTTTCATTTATCCCTAAGTCTTCAATTGAAATGTCATCGATACTTTCTGTAGATAAATTTTCCATCAAGTTTTTCCCGAAACTATCATTATTTGGGCTTTCGGAATTTTCAATCGGATCTTCTATTATTTCAGGTTCTATAGTGTTTTCAGTATCATTATTAGGAAGATTTTCAAAGTCTAAACTTTCATTTAGAGTTTCTATAGAATTATCATTAATTTCATTGATGTTATCTAAAGAATTTGTGTTTTCAGACAAGTCTTGATCTAAAGATATTGTGTCATCCATAAAATCATTTATATCAATATTATTTTCATTTAAATTTTGTTCATTTTCTAGAGTTTCGTCTTGTATGTTATTTAATTGCGTATCGTCTAATGAATTATTTATAATGTTATCATCTATATTTTGTTCTATATTTTCAGATGGATTTTGGATATCATCAAATGCAATTTTATTATCAATATTTTGATCGTTAATATCTGTGAATTCTTGATTATCAGAAGTGTCTATATTGTCAAAAGAGAAAGTCTCGTCTTCTATATTAATATCTGATTGATTTAATTGTTCTTTATTTTCACTAATATTAATATCATCAAAGGATATTGTGTTTTCAATATCATTTAAATCAATATCTGCGGAATTTTTAATATTAGAAGTATCAATGTTATCTAAAGATATTTTTTCGTCTTCCATATTAAAAGGAGTAGGTTCTTCTAATATATTATTGCTTTCAATATCATCAAAGGAAATTTTATTATCAATGTCTTGAATGTTAATGTCAGAAGAATTTTGAATATTGGAAGTGTCTATGTTCTCAAAAGAGAATGTTTCTGCTTCAAAATTATCCCCCTCTGTTTCTATTATATTAGAAGTATTAATCTCGTCCAAAGATATTTTTTCATCTTCTATATTAAAAGGTGTAGATTCTTCTAATATGTTATTATTTTCAATATTGTCAAAAGAAATTTTGTTATCTATTTGATCAATAAAGTCTGTATTTTCACTTTCTTCAGGTAATTTAACATCTTTTAAAGATATTGTTTCTTCTTCAGTATTTTCATCAGTTGTTTCAATATTATCAATTGCAGATGTATCAATATTTTCAAATGAAATAGATTCAGGTTCTGCTGTTTCATTATTAGTAATAATATCTTTTGCAAGTTCAATGCCTGAATCTACAATGTTAAGAGCTGTATCGGTTGTATTTAATGCTGCATCGGCAGTTGAAGCCGCATTAATAATTTCTCCAGCTGCTGCAGCTGTTGCTCCACCTGCGATTCCTTCTATAATAGTGCTTCCAATATCTTCTAAAGTAGAGTTTGTGTTATCAATTGTTAATGAAGAATCGTTTTCATTCTTTGAATTGTCTTCAAAAGATATGTCTTCTATATCTTCAATAGGTTCAAGATTTAATTCTGCAACTTCATTAACAGATGTTAAATTTTCATTATCCAATTCTTCAATATTTTCAGTGTTTATTTGATTATTTTCTTCATTTGGATTTTCTTCAATTTGGGTGTTATTTATATTGTCAAATTCATCAAGAATTGATAAATCTGATATATTTGTAGATTCTGAGTCTATAATTTCTTTTCTAGTGATTTGAGGGTCAGTCATTGCTTTGTATGATAATGTTTCAAAGTTTTCATACTCAATGAATTTATCTCTTAATTCTGCACTTTTTGTAAGTTGTTTAATTAAGAATTTTTTGTCATTTTCTGATATATCATTATCAGCCATTGAAATGATAATTCTTTCAGAATTTTCAATATCTTCTGGAGATAATGATTCTTTCGTATTACCTTTGAATGATTCAATATATTTTTTTAAGTCTAATGCAGAATTTAATTTTTCTTTTTCAATGAAATAATATTTGTCATTAGCATTATTTTTATTAATTAATCTAGGTTCAAAAAAACCGAGGAATTTAACATGAGAGAAATCTTTTGCTAGGTTAAAAACAAGATATATATCAGGTTCGATATTATATTCAAAATGTGATTTTGGAATAAATATTATATTTTCGTCAAAAACTACTCTTACATCAATATGGATATTTGGTAGCATGATGTCTGAAATATCAAGTTCTTCAAGAATTTTTTTGATAGAATGAATATTATATACATCAGAAACATCAATATTTTCAGAAGCTAAATATTTTAGGGCTAATTCTGCTCCAAGTGTATTTATATATGCTCTGTTTTTAGTATCTTTATGAGTAAACGCATTTGCTGCAACACTTGCGTCTTTTTTATCCTGATCTTCTATGTAAATTAATGTTTCTTGTTCTGTAACCATGTTAAATATCTCCTCTTCTATTCAATAAGATGACACTCAAGAAAAAAATATTCCAATTTTATTGTAAATTTTTGTAACAAATATTGAAAAAGAATATTTTTTTAGACAAAATAAATTTGTCAGTCGTTTTAATCTTAGTGTGTAAAGATCAGTGCATGTAGATTTTAATAGGTCTCAGTCTCTGACAAGATTAATTAAAAATAGTAAATATATTATTGGTAATAAAGGAGGTTTTCCAAAATGATAAGTTCTGTTTCTAATGTAAATTTCCGCGGTGATGCAGCACCAGTTAATACTCAGGATTTAATAAATTCACCTGGTAAATTTACAACACAAGCACCTAAAGCAGATGTTCCTGCTGATTCTTTTGAAAAAGAGGGCGCTCCTGCAGAAAAGAAAAAAAGTAAAGCCCCTGCAATAATTGGTACAATTGTTGGTTTATTAGCCGCAACTTATGTAGGATTAAGTATTGCAGTAGGTAAAAAAGCATTAACAAGAGCTGTTGCTGAAGAGGGCAAAGAACTTGGTTTTATGGGTAAGGTTAAAAACTTCTTTGTAGCGATTGGTGAAAGTGGTGAAAACCTTTGGAATAAAATCAGAGGTAAGAAAGTTGATGATGTAGATGGAAAACCTAAAACTGATGCTCCAGATGTAAAGAAACCTGAAACTGAAGTGAAAGCAGAAGGTGAAGCAGCTTCAAAGGCAGAAGCAAAACCTGAAGCTGAAGTAAAAGCAGAAGGCGAAGCAGCTCCAAAGGCAGAAGCAAAACCTGAAGCTGAAGTGAAAGCAGAAGGCGAAGCAGCTTCAAAGGCAGAAGCAAAACCTGAATCTGAAGTGAAAGCAGAAGGCGAAGCAGCTTCAAAGGCAGAAGCAAAACCTGAATCTGAAGTGAAAGCAGAAGGTGAAGCAGCTTCAAAGGCAGAAGCAAAACCTGATGAAGGCAAAAAGCCAGAAGGTGAAAATAAATAATAAAAATAATATATAATTTAAAAAAGCTCGTTTTATAAAACGAGCTTTTTTATTCTAAAAATTCAGATAAAATAGTGTTACTGATTAAAATACCATTATTAGTTAGCTTAAATCCTGTATTAGTATCTGAAAGATACTTATAAGAAACATACTTATCAATAGTACTGGCGTACTTTTTCAGGAAATCTATATTAAATTTCTTATTAATTTTTTCAATATTAATTCCTTCCATTTTCCTAAATCCTAAGAATATTTCTTCCTCTAATTGCTCTTGTTTTGTCAATTTTTGAGATGATTTGTGTTGCAATGGTTTATTTATATATTCATCTAAATTTGCGCTATTAAAATAGCGTGTTTCATTTTCATAGCCATGAGCTGCTACGCCAAATCCATAGTATGTGTTATTGTCCCAATAATTGAGATTATGTTTGGATTCATAGTCTTGTTTTGCAAAATTACTAATTTCATAGTGTGTAAAATTATTTTTTTCAAGAATTTCAATGGCTTTTAAATACATATCAGCTTGTGTATCTTCATTAGGAAGATTTTTCGGTGGATTTTTTGCAAAATAACAATCTTCATCAATTTTTAAACCATAAAGTGATATGTGCTGAATATTAAGGCTGATTGCTTTTTCTAAATCATTTTCAAAATCTGATAATTCTTGCTCTGGTAATCCGTATATAAAGTCAATACTAATGTTTTCAAAACCTGCTTTTTGAGCTTTATTTACAGCTGATATAACATCTTTTGCAAGATGTCTTCTTCCGATAATTTTTAGAATTTTATCATTAAAAGTTTGACAGCCGAAACTTAATCTATTAATTCCCGAGATTTTTAATTCTTGTAAGTATTCAAAAGTAATATTTTCAGGGTTGAGTTCTGCTGTAATTTCTGTATTTTTATTTATATTAAATATATTTATTAAATCGTGAAATTCTTCTGGCGTTAGTAATGATGGAGTCCCTCCGCCAAAGTATAATGTATTAAGATTTTCATTTTTATAATTATGGTATATTTCTTTTTTTAAAGCACCTAAATAATTCTCTTTTTCTTCAAGTTTGGGAAATGATACAAAAGAGCAGTATTTACATTTTGATTTGCAAAAAGGAATATGTATGTAAACATTTTTTGGCATACATATATTTTATAAAGAAATTTGATTTTTGCAAAATATCCATTAAATGATTGATGTGAAGTTTACATAATTATTCTATTGTATTTATGGGGAAGTTCATCATTACAGACTTGAATAAGGGATAGAAAATTAAAAAATGGGAAACGAAAAAATCAACTCAATAGATTATAAAGAATTGTATGCGCAGTACAATTGGTTTTCTAATGCTTATCCACCTGTTGTTCAGGCATCAAGTGATGAATTTTTTCTGCCCGGCTTAAAGTTTATTTTAATTGGCATAAGTAAAAATATTAATACATTGATGGATAAAGATGCTTATTTTGTAACTAAAATACGCATAGATAAATTGCATGATATGTTTTTCAGGACTTCTGAAAAAGCTATAGGGATAATTTTAGATAGAGCTTTAGGTAAACCCAATTCAAGATTTAATTTGAACAAATTAACAGATTTAGAAGCAAAAATTATTACGGCATTTAATGATTATATGTTTAATGCTACTTCCCAATTTTTAACACAAGCCCCACCATCATTAAAACGTACTAATTTTGATGTTGTACATTTAACATTTTTATTAAAAGATGTTGATACTAATGCCGTTGCAAAATTTATTATTACATTACCTGATGAGCTTTTAGCCCCTGAAGTTGTAACTTCAAAAAATGATAAATTTGATTATGGTGATTTTTCATCAAGCGTGATTGACGTTGCTGTAAAAGTCGGATCTACAAAGTTTAAATTAATCGATATTAAAAACATTGATGTAGATGACATTGTAGTATTTGATAACAGTGATACAAAGCATATGGTGTTAAAGTTTAAGGATTACGAAACAGATATAAATATAAACCCAAATTTGGGACTGGTAATGCCAGTGGATAACGACGGAGGAAATGAAGAAATGGCAGGAGAAAATACGAATCTTTGGGATAGTATTGAAGTTGAGATGGATGCTCAATTTGATACTGTAAAAATTACTCTCGGAGAGTTAAAAAGTATTGAAAAAGGTTTGGTTGTGGACCTGACATCTATTTATGATAATAAAGTAACATTGAGTGTAGAAAATAAACCGATAGCTCGCGGAGAACTTGTAATTGTAAATGACAGGTACGGTGTTAAAATCGATGAAGTGATTGCAAAAACACAAAAGGCTGAAAACAATCAGGCTGTACCAAGTCAAAATGATGAAGTGACTGATGTCCAAACTGCAGATTTTGATGAAAGCAATATGGAATTTCAAGAAGAATCACCTATTGCTCAAGCTCAAAATACAGATGAAGAAGATGAATTTGATTACAGTGATTTTGAACTTGAGGATGAGGATATTTAATAACTATTTTGTGAAATTAAAACAGTTTTGTTGAAGTTATAAATGAGGATATGTAAATGAGCGGATATTTAGTAAATTTCATAGTATACACAGCAGCAATGGTAGGAATAATATTCTTAGCAGTTTTTGTGTATAAAAAATTCTCTTATTGCAGTACTTCAAGATCAAAATTTTTAAATGTAGAAGAATGTATAAGTCTTGGACCAAGAAAAGAATTATTTGTAGTAAGAGCTGGCCAAGAAAGATTTCTTGTTGCATCTGATGTAGGAAGAACTTCTTTAATTTCAAAATTAGATGATAATTCATCTGTTCAAAAAAATGAAGTTGTATCATCATCTTCTTCTTCAGTTTTAAAAACTCATACAAATTGCAGTGTAGATGATTTGCCGACAATTGTGGATTTCCCAAGAGGGCAAAGAGCAATCGCTCAAAAGAAAGTATTTAAAAACATAATAAATAATATATAGAGGGATATAAAATGGACACTATAATAAGAGATATGAACCCAGTTTTACAAATGTTGATACTGATGACGGTATTTTCTTTAATACCGTTAGTATTCTGTTGTATGACAAGTTTTTTGAGATTTGTAATTGTATTTTCAATGTTGAAAACTGCAATGGGTACTCAACAGGTTCCTCCTTCTATTGTAATTGTAGGACTTGCAATGATTTTGACA
Organism: Candidatus Gastranaerophilales bacterium; assembly: GCA_944326635.1. GTDB lineage: Bacteria > Cyanobacteriota > Vampirovibrionia > Gastranaerophilales > Gastranaerophilaceae > Stercorousia. The sequence continues at coordinate 15,728 of CALVEU010000028.1, forward strand.
TTTTATACAATGGGTGGAACATTTCAAAAAATGTATGAGATGGGTTCAGTTCCGTACCATAAAAATCAAAATATTGTAGAAGCCATAAACGAGGGTTCGAAACCTCTTAAAGAATTTATGATGAAACAGACAAGGGAGAGTGATTTGGCCTTTTTCATAGAAGCTACAAAAGGACAACCGCCTAAAAATCCTGAAGAAATTACAGTTTGGCAGGTAGCTCCGGCATTTATTATAAGTGAATTAAAAACTTCTTTTGAAATCGGCTTTATAATCTTTGTCCCATTCATTGTTTTGGACTTAGTAGTTGCAAACATATTATTGGCACTTGGTATGTTTATGTTATCGCCTACGATTATTTCTTTGCCGTTTAAACTGCTGATATTTATTGCAGTAGATGGTTGGGCGCTGATAGTTCAAGGGCTTGTCACAAGTTACAATTAGAAAATAATAGCAAAGGTGCAAAAGCTTTAGAACAAAGAAAATTTACAATAACAAAAATCTATAAAGAGGACAAAAAATGGAAGTTTTAGTTGAATACTTAGCAAAAGGATTTTTAATAATGCTTGCAATCTCAATGCCTTGTGTACTTGTCGCAGCAGGCATCGGTCTTGTTGTAGGTATTTTACAAGCTGTTACTCAGGTACAGGAACAAACTATTGCGGCTGCACCAAAGATTTTAGGTGTATTTTTGGTAATTGTAATTGGCGGTATCGGTTTCATAAATATGTTAAAGGGTTTTATGGTAGACGGTATGGCTATGGCATTTAATTTGGTGTCTAAAAATGATGCCTATGTTTTGCCTGCTGATTATTATAAATATACATCACCTTTTGAACATGAAATGAATGATAAATTTAAAAATCAACCGACAATGAATGAATTAATGAAGAATCCTGGTAAGGTTCCATTTATTGATCAACAGCAAAAAACAAAGTATTATGCAAGTCCGCAAACTCCTATGCCTAAACCTAATTTTGTAGAAACTAATAAAATTCTTGGACGTTAATAGATGAAAAAATTGATATGGATACTTTCAATAATTTTAATCCCACTTCAGGCATGTGCTTTTGAAGATTATATATTCACGTCTGATTCCCCAGTAAAAAGTGTATCTTCAAGTGATGAAAGTATCGTATCAGTTGTTCCTTTTTTTACAATAGATAATAATAAAGATACTATTATTGTAAAAGTAAAAAAAGAGGGTAATGCTCAAATTACTGTAAAATTGTATGACAAAGATATTGTTGTAAAACTTCAGGTAACTCCTGATAAGACAATTTTTACAAATGGCGATGATTTTATCTTTTTCTCTTTAGATATTCCTGAAGAACCTGTAGAAATTTTACCGCCGCCTGATATTAGAGGGGGTGATAAATAGTGGATCAAATTATTCAAGAATTGATGAAAATGTTCCCTATGATGAATGCCTATTTAGCTGCAGGAATTTTTGTTTTTGCAAGGCTTTTAGGATTTTTTAGGCTTGCTCCTGTATTTAATAGAAAAGAAATTCCAAGTATGGTTAAATTGGGCTTAATTTTTCTTTTGACAATAATTTTGACATCTGTCACCAAACCTGATGTTCATATTATTAAAGAATCATTTGCACTTTCAATTTTGTTGAATGTTGTAGTAGGTGCAATGATTGGTTATATTGCTCAATTAATTTTATTGGCAGTAGATGCAGGCGGTGATATGGTAAATATGCAAATGGGCTTGTCTTCTGCTATGGTATTGGATCCTACGACTTCTTCTCAGGTGTCAATTGTCGGGAAGTGTTTTCAATTACTTGGATTGATTATTTTTATTCAATTAGGCGGTGTATATTGGCTTTTGACAGCTTTTATTCATAGCTTCCAAATATTCCCTCTTGATGCGACATTAATCCCGTTACAGCAACTTGTAAATATGGATTATATGGTGCAATTATCATCAAATGTTTTGTTTATGGGATTGCAGATTGCATCTCCTATTTTGCTAGCAACATTAGGACAGGATATTATTTTGGGTGTAATCTCTAAAACTGCTCCACAGGTAAACGTTTTCCAATTAAGCTTCTTATTCAAGCCTGTATTGGGTGCTGCAATTATGGTATGGATTTTGCCAATGCTTGTAAATATTATTTCTGATTACTTTTTATCTTTTTCAAAAATTATTTAAGATAGTCTTTGAAAAAATTAATATCCAACAATTCAGCTTCTTTTACCAAATCATTTTCAATTACTTTGTCTATTTCTTTTTTGTTTGGAAAAGAATATGGATCGAGAGCAAAATTTGAGTAGCATTTTTTGTTGAATTGTGATTTTTGATGAAATAAATTAGGGGCAATTTCTTTTACTTTGTAAGATAGTCCATAATCTAATATTGTTCCATATTTTTTTAGTGTTTTTTGTTGATATTGTCTTATAAACACGTCATAATTTTGGCTTAATTTTTGAATTACAGGTGAATCTTCAAGTGCTTTTTGCACTTTTGGGGTAACATTTTTGAAGTAAAGTCCGTTAAAATTTTGTCCGTTATGTATATTTTTAATTTCCATATTATGAGTAACGTATGAACATGAAAATTTTTGCTATGGATAATAAAGTTCT
>CALVEU010000029.1 GCA_944326635.1 Candidatus Gastranaerophilales bacterium
CTTTTTAGGTTATTCACTAAGTGATGAAGAAATTCTTCAGATAATAGCTAATAAGCCAAATACAGAAAACTTTAAACAAATAAGTGTTATTGTAGATAATTGTGAAGCGAAAATTCTAGAAAACGAATTTAATAAAAATTATCTTGAAATAGCTAGTAATCACAAAATAAAAACATATGTATATGATACTGATAGTAACGGTATAGAACAAAGCTTTGAAGAAGTTATTGAAAATTTAACTGACACAATATTAAACATTTCAAAAGAAAAAACCGCATTAATAAGATATACAAATCCGGAGGAAGTCGATTTTGGGTAAGATAACTATAAAAGAATTATGTGATAAGTTAAAGGCTGATCCAAATGAAAAAAGCCTATTTTTTAAAGAGTTATCAGCACAAGAATTTTTAGCCTCTTTTCAGAAAGAAGGCATGTTTGATTTTACAGACGGTTCTTCTTATTGGGCTATTCAATATCTGGAACGTATTTATAGTAGAAATACGAAAGATACTATATTAGAAATAATAAATGAAAATATTAAAAATAATAAAATTGATGATATACATTATTCAACATATTATCAATTAGTAAAGTTATTAGATAAATTTGAGCTCCCAGATTTAAATAAGATTGATTATGTTAAACTTTTAAAACATAAACAAGCAATAGAATTAGTTAAAAATATATATAAAAAAGAGCAGATAATAGAATATGAAAATTTAATAAAGGCAACAATATCTACTTTATTAGAGTATAAAATAAAAACTACATCTTTTGATAAAAGAGCAGAAGTGATATATGAAACCTACTACTTAAGTGAAATAATTAATAGTAACATCACTAAAAAAAATTTCCAAAATGCTTTATCACAAGAATTTCTATTTGATTATTTAGTTGAAAAATATAATGAAGTTTATTTTAAAACACATGAAAACCTGAATGAAATATCTGATGTTTTTAGACTCCAAAAAATTGATATGGAAGAACTTAATAAAGGACTTATAAATGATTATTCAATTAATGATGTTGCAGATATAATTTTATATTTTTTATGTGTTAATTTAAATTCAGGAAGAGATGTTTCTTATAATATTAAAAAGCTGTTATCCCAAAGAATATTTATACTTCGAAAATTAGGTTTATATTTTATATATGAACATATAGATAAATACATTTATTTATTAAAAGAATTTTTCAAACATATAAATAAAAGAAATATTATCAGAATAACAGATATATGTCTTTATGAATTAGTGAAGATATTTGAAAACATTAACAAAATAGATAATTCTGACTCATTAGATGATGATATAAAAGTTTATTTAGATAAATTTCCAAGGAAAGGTGAAAAAGTTAAGTATGATGTATTGCATGGGTTAAAAGAACATCCGCAGTTTAAAAAACTATTCTTTGATTTAAAAGAAAAATATCAATATGAAAAAGATAATCCAGGTATATATTGGCAAGAAGGTATTGGAGGTTGGGTAAGAAACGTGTCACCAATATCAGATGAAGAATTTAGATCAAAGTCTATTAAGGAGCAGATTGAATATATAAATTCTGATATAAAATATAACCACCATTTAGTACAAGTAGATAAAGAAAGTGTAGAGGAAATAAATGAACGAGGACTTATAGATTTATTCAAAAAATTAGTATCAGAAAATATTAATGATTACATTGAAGATGCTAACAGCATTAATATAAATAAAATAGGGTTTATTCGTGTTTATATTGAATCGCTTTCAAAAAATATTGAAAAAATCAAGGCATTTAGTAAAGTAATACTTTTTATGGATAATATATTAAATTTTATTATTCAAAACCCAATACTTTATAATGAATTATTATATGAGTTAATTAATTTTAATCTTAGTGTTGTAACTAAACGACACAAAGATTTTAAGAAAATTTTTAAATATATAAAATGGATTGCTAATAATGATTATGATGAAAATTATTATAAAACTGAATATAACATAAGTATTATTGCTTTGAATACTACACATGGTAGAAATTTTCAATGTTATATGGAACATCTGACAAAAATTAGGAAACTTAATAATGAGGATAAGAATTTTTTAGAATATATTCTACTGAAAGACAATGAAAGCAGATTTTGTACTTTTTATTACTATCTTGGGATGCAATACGAACATTTGTCTTGTAAATTTAAAGAATTAAATTTACTTGAAAGAGTGTATAAATTAAATCCAATTACAAAAAAATATTTTTTGAATGGATATCTTGCTTATTTTAGATATTTACTACAGTTCAAAGAATTAAAAGCATTAATTTTATCTGACTTTAAGGGAGGAGCAATAAAGGATACGGAAGTAAGAACAAGATTTGTCAGAATGTTATTGGACTTAAAATTAAAGCTTAAAGAAGATAAAATTTTTGAAGAATTTAGCACATATTTTTCAGAAAAAGATTATAAAGATATACTAAATATTTTAACTTATAGAGATAATCCTAATTATTCTAAAGAGCAGGTAATGAGCTTTTGGAATGATGTTGTAAAACTTCAAAATAAAGCTTATACGTGTGCTTTGTTATCAATATTTAATAAATATTGTGATATTAATGATTTTGAATATTATGAGAAACAATTAAAATCTATTATTAAATTAGGTTTACCACAAAATTTAATTGCCATAAGTGGAGTAAGCGATTTTTTAGAGAAATTATTATGTTATTTAAAAGTAAGTCAAAATAGTGCTATTGTATATAATGTGGTAATTGTTTTTATTTCCTCACTTACAGATGTCGAATATTTATCTAAGGAAGTTGATGTTCTAAGTAATATTTTAAATGAATTTGAAAAACAAAATAAAATTGACAATGCAATACTTATTGCAAAAAAAATGTATAAAATTCCATGTTTAAAATTTCATGCTAAAAAATATGAAAAATTTTTAACATAATATAATAAATATTTCCCTGCTCTTTGTCGTGCAGGGAATACATCTCAAAAGCCTTATGCAGCAATGATTTTAATTCTTGAATTTAACAAAAATTGGTGACTTTTCCCTGATTTTAAATTTAGCAGGGAATTTACAAATATCAAAATTGCGTTTATAATGTTTATGAAGCGAGCCTGTTGCTCACGGGACTGTTCGCTCCACCATTTAGTCTTAAATAGAGAGATAAGACCATTCTCTCTAACAAAAAAGCCCGCAACAACGGGGCAATATAGTGATTTAATTAAAACAGAGAATTTATTTTATAAAAATTCTCTGTTTTTTAATGCAAAATTTCCGCCAAATTCTCTACTTGCACTTTACCTAGTCCAAATAATGAGTTAAAAATCAAAACACTATGTTCAATAACAAAAATTTACATTAATGTAATATATGTTGATAGATACAAATCAGATTCTGGAGTTTAATAAATTATTATATTTGCCATTATAATGTATGAATGTTTTAGGATTCATTTTCATTGTTTGTATCTTTGCAAATATAAAGACCACACTTTAAGGCAAAGTAAACATTTGAATATCTTTCTTTTTCGGAACCTTCAGAAGACATCATTGCTTCGAAGAAAAATTCTTCTGCACTAACCCGATCATTCCAAACTTTTTCTGTATCATAACAAATCGTAGTAACTGTATTTAATTTTTGGCAAAAATCTTTACCATACACAACACCAAGTAAATGTCCACTATCCCAAAATACGTGTATCGTACCTTTATCATCAATAGAATCTACAGTTCCTTGAGTTCCAGGATTAATACTAGTATAATAAGAAGTTGACATATAAATAAGTTCAACTCTACAACCAATAGGATATTGATTACGAAGCTTTTTGAGTTCTGTAGAAGATATTTGATCAGGCATTCTTTTTGTCCTTTTGTAATATCATTTATAAGACATTACACATATAAATACTTTATTATAAATGAGATATCCATTTATTTTGCAGTTTCATATTAACTCTATAATTAAGAAATAGCCAGTCATTTTATATTATTTAATTTCAGCAACATGCTAAATATATATTTTTATTCTTTCTTTTGTGAATTAATTTTAAAATACTCAAGTCTTTTGCTATTTAGAAGTTTATCACTTATTCTCATGTGCCTTTGGATAAATGATGATGAAATATTTATAATCTTACCTTTTTCATTAAACTTAAATCTATTATGTAAATATTCTTCAGCATGAATATCACACAATATTACCCCATTATTTCTATCCTCTCGGCTTTCTTTTAAAGGAGATTCATTATCATTTAATATATGAACCGCACTCAATTTATCAAGTCTATATTCATCACAACAAACACAATACTGCATATCGTATAAAACTCTATTTCTGTATGGTCCTTTACCAAAACTATGTATATCTAAATCACTTCCTGTTATTGGCATAAATTTAGGGAAGTTAACATGATATGTATTTTTAAAATGCTGTTCTATAACTATTTTAAGATAAGATAAATCATCAGAATAATTTGTTTCATCCATATTTATAATAAGATTGTTCCCTTCAAGTAGTATTACTGACCGTGATGAATCGTCTATCCAATTTTTAATGGCTTGAATAACTTCTTGCTTTATAGGAGTAGAACCGTACTTTAAAATATTTCTAATTTCTATATTTGGGTGTCTATGTGCAATTTCTGGATTATCAGAATATAAACAATATACATAATAAAAAATTTCCAAAAGACTATACTTGGCTCGCAATGTTTCATTAGAAGCAATATAATGCAAGATAAAAAAACGAGTAGGGTTTATCATTGTGCCATTATAAAATGATTGTTCATAAAGGTTTGATATTAATGAATCAATAATATCCATCAATACACCTCAAATTCTATTAACATAATATCTTTTATTGAATGTCCTTTTTCGGCTTCTTTTCTTAGGTTTTTTATCATATTTTTTCGTTGACTTTCGATCTCTTCTTCTGAAGATGCTAATTCAAGCCAGCTTTGCTTGATACGCTTTGTTAAACGAATAATTTTTTCTTCAAGTTCTTCTTTTTCTTGTATATTATCAGAATTGTCGACAAGTTTTTGAAGTTCCTTGCGTTGATCTCTCATAATTTCAACAGCTAATTGTATCCCTTGAATTTTATCATCAGCCCATTTGTCAATTAAAGATAGCTGATTTTTTAAATATATGTCATTTGTTTCAGTATTTTCTCGTAGATATTTATTAATTATTAATTTTGAATTTTCAAAAAGTTGTTGAACAATGCTAGATGTGTCAATATTAGATATTTTTTCAAATGTGGATAATCTAAATAATTTGTCGCAAATTTCTTCATCAAGTGGTGTTCCATCATCAAGAATTCCATTAATAACAAGCCTTTCATCCGTTTCAAAAGAATCAATTGTCAATTTTTTTAGTGAAAGAAAACCATGCCTGCCTTTTAATAAAGAAATTGTAGAAATATTGAATTTATAGCTTGAAAAATCAAATTTAACTTTTCCTTCAAGGTAATCAATCTCAGAAGCTTCTTTTAACACATATTTACCAAGTTCACTTTGAATGTTATATTCTATTTCACCCTCACTTGGATGAAGTGAATACTTTTTATTATTGAATAAAAAAGAGTATGATTTGTCATCAAACACAGCTTCATCAAGTACACATTTTGTCAATTTATAAAAGGTTTTTTCAATATTTCCAATACTTTTTTCTGTAGAATCAATTATATCAGTAAAATAGTTTTGTAAATCTTCATCAAAGTTTTCCAATAAGTCATTTTTAGTTTGTTCAATGGCCTTGTCGATATCTTCTTTGTAGATTAATTGCAATTCATCAAAGGCTTCATTAATCTCCTCAACTGAACGGCATTGTGTGTAAATATCAATTATTGCCTTTGAAAGTTCCGCTCCATCATCCATTGTACCCAAAATTGAATCACTAGAATTGAAGACTTCATTAAATAATTTGAATTTTGTTGAAAGTAGTTCGTATATTCGTTGTTCGATTGCATTATCTTCATTTATGAAATTTATTACAACTACATCGAATAATTGTCCAAATCTGTGGCAACGACCAATTCTTTGTTCAACTCTTTGAGGATTCCATGGCAAATCATAGTTTATTACTAGTGAACAAAATTGAAGGTTAAGTCCTTCTGCCCCCGCTTCTGTTGCAATTAGAATTTTTCCTTCTTTTTTAAAAGAGTCAATAATTGCTTGCCGCATATTAATAGTTTTATTTAACTTAGCTTTATCCTGGTTTTCAGGCATAGAAAGCCACTTTTCGTATAATTCTTTTGAATCATCATTGTTATTGCTTCCATTATACATTAGAACCCCAGAATAGCCATCCTTTTTTAAAGAATTGTACAAATATTCTTGAGTTTTCACAGATTCAGTAAAAATCAATACTTTTTCTTCAGCTCCAAGTTCTCTCAAATGGTCAAAAGAATATAATAATGCATTTTGAAGTGCTATGTATTTACTTTCGACATCAACTTTTTTAGCTTGAGCAATAATAGTATCGAGAATACGAATTTCATTATCTAGTGCTTTGTAATCAATTGATTTGCCTTGTTCCTGTGTGGAACATTCGTTATCACCACAATAATCATCAATATCAAGGTCTTCAATTATTATGTCATCATTATCAATACCTAAAGCTTTGATTCTTTCCAATCGGGATTTTATGACTGAAAGAGTGGCTAGAATTGCATGAACCGATGAACCCATCAATTTACTTAGTACAAGTATTAACAAGTGCTTTTGTCTTTCTAATATAATGTACTTTATTTGATCAGAATTCAACAATAAATTATGAATAGCATTATAAATTTCTTGTTCAGCCTTAGTTTGATGAAATGAAAATGTTCGAGGAATTCTATTGGTAAACTTTATATATTGATTAACTTGACAACGGAGTGTTCTATGCAAAAAAGGTTCAAGTCTTGATATTAAATCAGAAAAATATTCATCGTAATTTTTAATATAATTATACTTAAAAACCGATTTGTCTCCAAACAATTTACTATCTATGATTGAAGCTAAACCAAATAAATCCATTAATGAATTTTGAATAGGAGTTGCTGTTAACAATATCTTTTTTGTATTACTTAATGCATATTTTATTTTATTGGCAATAACTGCTTTCTCATTGTGAACATTCCGTAGTTTATGAGCTTCATCAACAACAGCATAATCTAGTCCAGCAGTATTAATATCATCCATATATGTAGCACACGTTTGATATGAACAAATTATAATTGAATCTTTTATAAAAAATGGATTAGAATATCCATTGCGTTTTCTTTGTAAATATAATTTTCTATCCATAATGATTGATGGAAGATCAAATTTTTCATTTAATTCGTTTTGCCATTGCTTCATTAAAGATGCTGGTGTAATTATTAAAATATGTCGTTTCCGTTCAAACCACAGTTGAGCAAGAATGATCCCTGCTTCTATCGTCTTTCCGAGACCGACTTCATCTGCTAAAATTACACCTTTTGAAATAGGAGACTTAAAAGCAAATAGAGCAGCTTTAATTTGGTGAGGTGTAAGTCTAATTTTTGAACCAAATAGTGTTCTTCCAATTCGGTCTACCCCATAACCAGCCTTTTTTAAATCCAAAATGTTGTATGAATATAAAGTCGAAAAAGGTTTTTTATTGTTCATATTGTCTTTCCTTTTTCTCAAATTCGGCATTATGCCACATTAAATATTTTTGGCGCTCAATTGTTAATATTTCTACAGGAAGAGAATAATCTTCTTTTAAATCACAAGCAGAGATGTCTTCTTTTGTTAATTTTGTTGAAATACGGATTTTCCCATTTCTAGCATTAAAAGTAATTAAAAATCGATCGAACAATTTGTCATGATTAGCACACAACAAAAAACCATTATTATTATCTATTTTTTCTGCGATACTATCACAAGCTACAAATGATTTTATATGACTTGCTACTAATAATTCCTTATTTGTAATATTACAAAGTAAGCATTTTTGCCCAAATAATGAAATTAGTCTATTTCTATACATTTTCTGAATCTCGCTTGCTCTATTTTTTTGTTCTAAAAAGATCATACCCTCTTTTCCGTATTTACTTTCAAAATGAGATATTGCCATTGAAAGATTAATTTCATTTTGAACTAATCCACTAAATTCTTCGTCAGATAAAATTCTATCTTCAGATAATAAATTAAGACGAGAAATTGCTATTTTTTTAAAATCATCTTTTAGCGAAACATACTTTATTGTTCCATTTGAACGTGGTAATAAAGAAAAAATTCCCCAATTATTTGCATAGCCCGTGAGAATAGTATACGTCTTCTTTAATTCACTCTTTGTGTATATCCTTCCTGAATCACGAAACTCAACAATTTGTCTTACTATATCATTATATTGAATATCTTTTTTATTATTTTGGTTGTTAAAAATACAAGCCAAATCATGATCAGTAATATAATAATGAAGTTCTGGTTGAAGTAATAATTTGAGAAGTAATAAGCCAGGATGAATATCAAAATCATCATTATTTTGATGCCATGCAACTAACATATCAAAACAAACATTATAAATAGACGTTTCATTATCTGTTATTTTTCCATTAGTATCAAAAAGAGAAAGAAATGCTTTACCTATTTTTGTAAGTGCATAGTTGTCATCACTTATTTTTCCTATTAACTTATATTGGAGTAATGTAATTCTAGCATGACTATCATTATCATTATCCCAAGAACCAATTTTCTTTCGTTCTCTTCCAAGTATTGAATTTATCTCATTTTCTTTAAGCATACCAAACTTTTGAAAAGTTTTGCAATATAAATAAAAAATTTTGAAATCTGTAAAACTTGTTTGATAATTAATTTTATCCTTAACTCTATCTTGTATAATCTTACCAGTTTTAGGGTCAATACTCATATTATTCTCCTATCTTGGGATATTTGCCATTATTTTTTTTACTAGTAAAGGAGGAATTCCTTCTCCAATTACATGACGAATCAACCCTCCAGAAGCCCAATCTGGAATATCCCAATTTTGAGGAAGGGATGACACTATTAATAGTTCATAAATAGAAAGAACTCTTGGATTTGTATACATCATTTCTCCATTTTTATCTTTTTTCCAAGGCCTACCAGGATGGACATTGTTTTGTGACCCAATTATACCATTGTATCTTGTAATAGTTGAGGAAGGCTTTGACCAAAACATTCTATGATAGGTCGTATCATATCCTCTTATTCTATTCCCATCTTTTTTTTTGGGATAGTGAATTGGATTATCAAATGCTGTATTACCAGTTGAGGTATACAGCATACACTCAACATTTCTCCAAACGTGATGAGGTGGTTGATGCCATTTATGAAAGGTTAATGACTCTGCTGAATTTTTTGGAAAAAAATTTTTATATTCAGCCTCATCTACTATAGGCCAAAGATCAGGTATACCACTAAAAGCTTCTTCAAGGGTAATAATATGATTTTCTTTTGGAGGGAATTCCCATGTACTACCAATACTTTTTTTTGTTAATAAAATAATTGCGCGTTTTCTTTGCTGTGGCACTCCATAATCCATAGCATTAATAATATTTTTAGAATTAAAGTTATAAAAATTTCCTAATCTCTTTTTTAAATATTCTGGAATTAACATTTCTTGATTTTGAGAAAAAATAGGTGTTTCTAGCATTTGAACAACATTTTCGATTAAAACATAATCTGGCAGCAGATCTATTGTGGCATCTACAGCATATTTTATAAGACTATTCCTTTCATCATAAGGATTCATTTCTCCTGCTATACTCATCCCCTGGCACGGGGGAGTAGCAATAAGAAACTTCACTTTACATTCTTTTGCAGCAGAAACTACTTTTGTATAAACATCTTTTTGAGTAATATCTCCCTCAATCATATTGCAGTTTGGATATAGATGTCTATAAAATCTAGCTCTTTCTGGCAATAATTCATTAGCTACTACTATATTTATACCTATATCTTTTAGATAGGTCTCTGCTATTCCAACATTTGCAAATAATGACAATCCGTTCATATTTACTTTCCTAAGTTTAATTGTTCAACTATTTTCTTTACTGCAAGAGGAGGAATACCTTCCCCTATCACTGTCCGTACAAGTGATTCTGATGCCCAATTCGGGATATCCCAATTATCTGGTAATGACATAACCCTCATCAATTCAAATACTGTTAAAACTCGTGGATCTGAGTATAGTCCTGTTTCAGGATTGTATCGTCCAGGATGAACATTTTGAAAAGACGAAATGGTATGATTATATATTGTTATAGTAGGAGCTGGTTTATCCCAGTCCATTCGCATATATGTTCTAGGTGCTCCACCATTCATTGTTCCATCAGCTTTCTTTGGAAAATAAAACTCGTTTTTTCTTGCACTTTGACCTGTAGGTGTATGAAGCATGCATTCAACATTTCTCCATACATGAGGTCTAGCATAGTGCCATTTTGATAATTTCAATCCGTTTTCTTTCTTCTTTTCAAAGTCAGGGAAAAATTTTCGATATTCAGGTTCACGAATGTAAGGATCTAGTGATGGTAGATCCCCAATGGCCTCCTTCAGAGTAACAATGTGAGAATTCTTTGGAGGCAATTCCCAGCGAATTCCCAGATCTTTTCTTGCTAATAGAAATATTGCTCTTTTCCTTTGTTGAGGTACGCCATAATATTTTGTATCCATGATATGTTCAGAATTTATTTCATAATCATTTGATAGTTCGTTTTTTATATAATCGGGTATAAGTATAATATTTCCATCATATACAATTTGGGTATTAAGTTGTTGAGTAACATTTTCAAGTAAAACGAATTTAGGTTTTAATTCTTTAATAATATTAATAGCATATATAATTAAATAATTTCGTGGATCATTGGGATTTTTAGAGCCTGCTAGACTCATCCCTTGGCAAGGTGGTGTAGCCATAATAAATTGAACATCATTTTTTTTTGATTGCTTGATAATTTCATCATACACCTCTGGCATTGTTATATCACCATTTACCATGTGACAGTTTGGGTAAAGATGCAAATAAAAATCAGCTCTTTCTTTAAGCAATTCATTTGCGACTTTTATATTTAAGCCTACTTCTTCTAAATATGTTTCTGCTATTCCGACATTCGCAAATAAAGATAAACCATTCATTTTACTCTCACTCCGAAATAATATCTTTTTCATAAACTAATAAATCTGAAATATCACACTCCAAAACCGTACACAGTTTATTAAGAGTTTCTAGATTAATTTTCGTTATTTTTTCATTATACAAATCTCCAATCGTATTTGCACGAACTCCTGTTAATTCAGCAACTTTCTTACGTGAAAGCTTCTTTTTCCCAAGGATCTCTGATAAAATAATTCTAATCATACCTTGCTCCCATATCAAATCTCGTTATTTAATAACTAACCTATGATAATAAATATCAGACCTATGATATCGCAATCCTAACCATTTGTCAAATATTTAATACAATGTTTCTTTAAATAAGATACTAATCTAAATATTTACAATTTAATTAGTTTTTGCAAACTCATGTTCCCTGGCTGATTCCCGTTCAATATCTGTTCTGTTAAAGTGGGTGATAAAAATCTTAAATTTAGAAGATTTCTTATATATTTCGAATCTTTCAAACCTTCTTCCGCTTGAAGTTCTTCAATTGTCATTCCTTCTTGTAAGCGTTTATAAAAATAATGTCCTTTTATTAAGGCATTTACAAGATATGGATTTGGAATCAAAGTGGTTTCGTCATTAACTTTTATTATCAAAATATTACCTGATTTTGATGGTTGAGCTAATCTGATTTTCTTATTGACTATAAATGGCGTAATTTCTTTTTCTTCAATATTTAAATCTTCTCCAATTGCAATTAGTTCCAATACTTTTGGTATTGCATTTTCATTAAATATTACCTCAACAGATTTTTCTGAAATCGTAACTTTGTTTACAATAACTCTTACTAATTTTGGATCTGAAAAATCACTAATCTTCTTAATTGCATTTGTCAGGTGTTCTTGTTCTTCTAAATCATAAGAAGATAAAATCCTGTGCATTTCTTTTTTGTTGAGTAAAAACTCTTCCAGAGCCGATGCAACAAACTTTTCAATCTCGCCAGCAGGAATTTTTGAAACTGAGCCGGCTTGGGATTTTTTGTATTTTTTAATGGCCTGACTTATATAGTATCTGTACCTTCTACCATGGCAGTTACTATGAGATGGTGTCATTTTGTTATTTTTATCGTCAAAGATTAATCCGGCAAGTAGAGAATTTGAAGAGCATTTTGTCCCGCAAATCTTATCCAGTTTATTTTCATAGAGAAGTTTTTGTGCCCTTTCAAAGGTTATATCATCAATAATTCTATTGTGTTCACCGTTATAAGCTTCGTTTTTGTGAATAATTTTTCCGATATAAACTTTGTTTGAGAGCATATGATACAACTCACCTTTATAAAATTCTTTGTCAGATCTTGTATGTATATTCTCCTTCCTAAGCCATTCTATTAATTTTGGTACACTTTTTAATTCCAAATATTTATCGAAAATCAGTTTTACTTTCTGTGCTTCATTTTCTTCTACAACGAGCTTTTTATCTTCTTTTGTATAACCAAGTGGAGGACGACCGCTCATCCACATTCCCTTTTTCTTTGAGGCTGCAATCTTATCCCGAATTCTTTCTCCGGTAACCTCTCGTTCAAATTGCGCAAAAGACAATAATATATTTAACGTCAGTCTGCCCATTGATGTCGTTGTATTAAATTGCTGCGTTATTGATACAAACGAGGTTCCGTGTTTATCGAAGATATCAATTATTTTTGAAAAATCCATAAGTGAGCGTGTAAGACGATCCACCTTATAAACAACAACTATATCTATTTTATCTTTTTCAATATCCATTAAAAGTTCTTGAAATGCCGGACGATTCATTGTGCCTCCGGAATACCCACCATCATTATATACTTTTGTAATAAGTGTCCAACCTTCGTGCATCTGGGATTTAATATACGCTTCGCAGGCTTCTCTTTGAGCATCAAGTGAGTTAAAATCTTGCTCCAATCCTTCTTCGGACGATTTTCTTGTATAAATAGCGCATCTGATTTTCTTTTTATCCATTAGCAACTCCGAAGAATTTCTTGCCGTTCCAGTGAGCACCGGTTATTATATTTGCGATTGCTGATAAAGTTTTATATGTTTGATCTTTGTATTTAAAACCGTTTTCAATAGCAACGACTTCGTGCTTTTCACCTTTAAATTCACGTATAAATTTAGTACCGACCGTAACTTCAAATTTTTTGACCTTTTTAATATTTACGGATTTTGTTTTTTCGTATTCATTAACAAGTTTATTTATTCTGTTTTGCAACTCAGAAGGTAGCATATTATATTTTTCTTGCCAGATAAGCTCCTTAATTAGAAATAATTTTGTGTAACCACATGGAGCAGGATATCCAAAATTTTGCAGATATTTTTGTTTGAGTTCATATTTTGTTAATGACTTAAATTTATTAATTTCATTTTTCATACTTACATCTATCACTCTGAATGCAAGTTAAATCAAGTGTTTCCGACACAGTTCTTATAATTTTTAAAATTTTTCACTCAACTTTGAAACAAATTTCCTAATTTTTATATGGATGCATTTTGCATACTGTAAAAAAAATGGAGATAAATTATGAAAACTTCCAAAAACAAGTTTGATATTTCTTACAAAAATATCACGGAGTTAAAACCATACAAAAACAACTCAAGAACGCACACAGAAAAACAGGTTCATCAAATTGCAAAGAGCCTTAAACAATTTGGATTTGTAAATCCAATCCTGGTTGACGAAAGCAATACCATTATTGCCGGCAACGGAAGATATCTTGCCGCAAAGGAATTAAAGATGGAGACGGTACCGACTATCTGCATTTCACACCTGACTAAAGATGAAATCAGAGCCTATGTTATTGCAGATAACAAGCTTGCTGAAAATTCTGGTTGGGACAAAGAAATCTTAAAAATTGAACTGGACTATCTTATGAATTCAGAGTTGGATTTCGATGCTACAATTACAGGTTTTGAACTTCCAAGATTGATTTAATTATCAATAATGAAGGAATTGAAGATGCTAAAAGCAAAAAAGAGCCGGATGAAGATTTCTTTGAAACTACTGTTGATATCCCGGAACGAGTTAAAAAAGGTGACTTGTGGAAACTAGGTGATCATAAGCTCTACTGTGGGGATGCCCTTGAAAAAGAAAGCTATGAGAAACTGCTAAGTAAAGAACGAGCTGGTATTGTTTTTACAGACCCACCATACAATGTTAAGATTGCCGGTAATGTGACAAAACAGAAACATCACAAAGAATTTGCCGAAGCCTCAGGTGAAATGAGCGAAAAAGAGTTTACAGACTTCTTAAGAAAATCTATGGAATTACAAGCTGAGCACTCCAAAGACGGCTCAATTCACTACCAATGTATGGATTGGCGTCATATTAATGAGCTATTAAATGCCGGTATGTCTGTATATTCAGAATTTAAAAATTTATGTGTTTGGGATAAAGGGACTGCAGGTATGGGAAGTTTATACCGTTCTCAGCACGAATTGGTTTTTGTTTTTAAAAACGGTACCGCATCTCATATCAATAATGTGGAACTTGGTGTGCATGGACGCTATCGTACAAATGTTTGGAAGTATCCCGGAATGCACGCAAGTAATCCACAGGCAAAGACTCTTGTTAAGCTTCATCCTACAGTTAAACCGGTACCGATGATTATGGACGTACTCTTGGATTGTTCTGCAGCTGGTGACATTGTACTGGATTCTTTTGGCGGATCAGGATCTACTCTTATAGCAGCAGAGCGTACAAAGAGAAAAGCCCGCCTTATAGAATTAGATCCGCACTATTGCGATGTAATTCTTTATCGCTGGGAAAAACTTACCGGAAAATCTGCAGAGTTATGTGATAACGAGGAGGTTTCTTATGAGTAGTGACTTTTCAAAAGAATACGAGGTTAGCTATAAAAAGCCGCCTCGTAAAAATCAATTTAAGCCGGGTCAATCCGGCAACCCTAAAGGTCGGCCAAAGCTTATAAAGAGCTTTAATGACGATCTAAAGGAAGAATCGGAAGAACTTTTAACTATAATCGAAAACGGCAAAAAGATAAGAACAACCAAGCAAAGAATTTTTATAAAAAAAGTTTACAATGCAGCTTTAAGCGGAGATAAAACTGCAATGAAAGAATTGGTTAAACTCTTGGGGAATCTTCCTGAAAAAGTTAAGGAAATAAAAGAAGAATTATCGGAATCCGATAAAGCAATTCTGCAGGAATACGTAGAAAGGCAGGTTTCTCATGAATGATTCAGCAATCTTTAAAAGCTTATGCAGGGAAGATTTCTATTCCTTCGTAAAAAAAGCTTTTGACCTTTTGGAAGGTCAAAATAAGTTTGTGCCATCACCATATTTGGAATTAATTTGCAACGAGTTGGTTAGATGCACAAAACAGAAGAAACGGCTGGTTATTAACCTTCCGCCAAGGAGTTTAAAGTCATTTGTTGTATCTATTTGCTTTGTTGCATATATGCTTGGACTCAATCCTAAGCTACGCATATTATGTGTCAGCTACGGGAAAGAGCTGGCAAATGAATTGTCCAGAAAAACAAAAGTGTTGATGGAATCCGAGTTTTACAAGGATTTATTCGGAACAAGACTCGGGGATAAAAACACTGAAGATTTTTTTGAGACAACGGCAGGTGGATACCGCTATTCAACTTCCGTTGGCGGAGTCCTGACCGGAATTGGCGCAGATATTATAATTATTGATGACCCAATAAAAGCAGAAGATGCACTCTCTCAAATAAAAAGAGAAAAGGTCAATAAATGGTACTCAAATACCTTAGTAACTCGTCTGAATAATAAAAAATCCGGATCAATAATTCTTATAATGCAACGACTACATGTTGATGATTTAAGCGCGTATATGCTGACCAACGAAGATTGTACCCATATTAACTTACCTGCAATTGCAACTGAAGATCAGGAATTTATCTTACCTGGCAATCGCAGAATAGTTCGTAAAACTGGTGAAGCACTTATGCCGGAACGGGAATCTATAGTTGACCTTAATGCCTTAAAGAAAACTATGAGTGATTTTTATTTTGAGGCTCAATATCAGCAAAATCCAATTCCTGAGAAAGGGAATATAATTAATTTTGCTGATTTTAAAACATATAGTGAGTTACCAGAACAAGGTGAAATATGGCAAAGCTGGGATATTGCACTTAAAGATGGTATAAACAATGACTATTCTGTGTGTATAACTGCAAAAAGGGTGCTTAATCTATTGTATATCTTAGATCTTTGGCGAGGGAAATTGGAGCTGAATGATCTGATAAATAAAATACACTCTATGCACTCTGCTTTCAACGCATCACATGTTATTATCGAAGAATCTTCTGTTTCAATACATACTTTGCAAATAATAAGGCAACATGGCAAAATTTCACCATACCCATACGCTCCTGATAGCAGCAAAGAAGTCAGGGCTAATAATGCGGCATATTACATACGGGAAGGAAGAGTTTTAATACCTGACAAGGCTCATTGGTTACCTGATTTTATGAACGAAATAAATGCTTTTCCTTTTGGTAAGCATGATGATCAGGTCGACTCACTGAGCCAGCTTATTAAAGTGGTATTTGATCGTCAATGCACACTTAGTGATATTGCACTAGCTATAAACCATTCAAATAGCAAGAAAAGTCAGTTTAGTTCAGCAAAAGAAATGTGCTTATTTGCAAAAAATAATATTAGTAAAACATGGATTAAAACCATGAGAGGAGGTAAATTATTGTAAGACTGTACCAAGCACTTATTAGGCCAAATGTTGGCGGCGGAAACATTCCGGTTAAAATTTATGCAAATAGCGTAAGCCAGGCCAGGGACTTAATACAAAAACTCCCGTATTTTCAAAGCTTTATTAGTTCACCAATGGTAATAAATGAAGCAACAGACTATGACGATTTGTTCGGAATAGAAATTTAAACAAAAAGTGCCCTATTCCTAAGATAGGGCACTTTTCTTAATCAGATACTTTAAACCCGCAAAATCTTCTTTGATATCCGGGTTCTTTTGAAATTTTTATACAACATTCTGAACAGATATTTCTTTCATCTCTTGAGTAAAAATCCGACAATTCTTTTATTTCTTTTCCGCAGTAATCACAAAATTGAGGGCCTTCTTCTAATTTTTTGCTATGATAATCCCTGTCGATTTCTATCATTAATGCGCACAGATCAACAAGAGGTTTGATATCGATATTTTCCGGATCATAAGGTCCGCTCGGCGGTAACAGATTTAATTTTAGTTCTTTCTTTTTCATAATGTTTTCTCCTTTCATTTTCCCTGATAATTCCCTGTTATATTATTTAGGGAATTTTAAGTATAGAACTTTACTATTAAAACGTTTATTGCTATAATAAAATTATTGTATCCCTGAAAAATTCAAAGAATACCCTGTAAAATTAGGGTATCAGGGAATTGAAAAGAGAATATTGCTGGGTGGACTAAATCCTCCAATTTTACCAGTCATAGCAAGGATTAGCACTATTTTATATAGTGCAAATGCGTGCACTGTGCGCGATATGACAAGATTAAGAGAATTTTAAAATAGAGAATTTAGAGAATTTTGGGTTAAGGGATCGCAAATTCTCTTTTGGTAAATAAAAAGAGTCCTTTTGTAAGAGCTTTTGTAGTGTATGGTTTAGCCTAATTGGATATTTGTTAGACTTTAGTTTTCCTGAGAAAAAGGATATTACAAACTTATGTTCAAAAATAAATAATTTCTTTGATAGTGAAAAATAAATTTTTCAAAATTAACATAATAAAATAATTTACTTTCTGCTTTCATTATCTATTCTAGCATTCCTTTTCTGAATAAATTCTTGTGCTTTTTGTGCCCAAAGATTCCATTCCTGTGAA
>CALVEU010000030.1 GCA_944326635.1 Candidatus Gastranaerophilales bacterium
GCATCTTTTCCCCATATTTTTTCCCATATATTATGTAAATTTTCCTTTGTTATGTATTTTCTTATTTGTCTTATAATCTCTTCAATAATAGGCACTTTCTAAATTCCTTTCTATTTTTTTACACTTATTATTTGAGTATAAACATTCGGTAATTTATTATCGTATGTTTCTGTATAATCAAAAATTGGACTGCCCCCTATAACTATTAATTTGTTATCTGTTAAATGTTCAATAGAAGACCTATTTATATAGTATAGAGTATCTGGACCAGTAGTAACCTTATTTTTTGTAAAATTGTAATAAACAGTTCTTTTGCAACTCTGTAATTCCTGCATATAAGGAAAAGAATAATATTCATGGTCACAAGTAATCAGAAATTTATCTGGGGCTATTTTTATTATTCTTGAGGTTCGCTGAATAGGTTCGTTTAACTCTATACCTATATGTTGTGCGACTGTTCTTTGTATTTTATTTACAATAATATTGTATTTCATTTCATCTAAAGAATTGATTTTGGTAAATTTATTAGTTTTATTATCAAAGATTGAGCTTGAATATTTATTAATAAATAATACATTCCCATTAGGAAGATCAATATCAAAAAGATTTTGATCTAATAAGTTTGTATTTAATTCTGCAGCAAAAGTATTTGAAACAGGATCATAAATTTCTATATGATCCCAAGTATACTTGCAATACTCACCGACTAGATCTCTATCACAAGCCCTGATAGGAACAATTATCTTGCCATTGCTCAAAATTCTGTAATCATATCTATATGGCATAAATTTTAATGGAAGAGCAAAAGGTGGTAAAGGCTTTAATTCAAAATTTTGTAAATTTACAAGATATAAACGTTCTGGTTGCTTTAGTGTATACTCTGAAGTGTAGCCGTTATTTATCAAATGATCTGGAACATGATTATTATTAGTAATTACTAGAGCATTGTTGGCATCATATTGTTTTATAAATGTTAACCTTGTGTTTAAGGGATTATTTTTCATATAAAAAATATTGTCATTTTTTTCTACAAATTTTTTTAATTTAGTATTGAAATTTCCATAAGTTGGTTCCCAGAATCTTAGTAATAAAACCTCATCAGCTGTATTCTTAACTAAGGCACTTGAACCTGTTGTAGGTGACTTTAATTTAAAAAATTTCTTCCTTTTGTGATTATATAATTCTGCAGTATAGTCAGTAGTTTCACCATATAATTCAGAATATTTATCATCATATTTGTTAAAATCAACAAAAAATAAAAGACTAAAAAGCTTTCTTGGTAATTTAGCCACAAGTTTATGGTATTTATAGTTATAGTAACCTGAGGTTAATACTAAAATATCACCATTATCTAGTCTTATTGTCCTAATAAAGTAATGTGGATAATTAATCTTAGGGCCTTTGGTAATACAAACTTCTTTGCCAAAACACGCAAGAAAGGGGGTATTCTTTATTCTATCAGATATATTTATTAGGAAGTATATCCCGAGAATTAAAATTATAATACTAACAAAGAATCTTCGTAGTTTTATTTTATTTACTAATTTTACATAAATAGGATTATAATAGGCATAAAGGTCTTCAGGAAATAAGTCTTCAGCCGGAGGAGCATCTTTTCCCCATATTTTTTCCCATATATTATGTAAATTTTCCTTTGTTATGTATTTTCTTATTTGTCTTATAATTGTTTCAACAATCGTCACTTCCTATAATCCTTTCTCTTCTTCTGATAATGTTTTAAGTTTATATTGTGCTACAAAATTTTTTATTTGATTCTGTTCAAGTTTAAGTCTTTTGTCCAGCAAATTTTAATGCTTGAATGTCGCAAAATTTATATTCAAACATAAAAATTTCATATTTACCCCCAAACATTAATACATATTTTTATATTAGATAAATTATTTAAAAATTGCAAATAATAAATTAATATAAATTATATTCAGTGTCTTTATATTTTTGTAAGCTTGTACAAATGTTAAATCTCTTATAAATAAATTAAGTAGCGTGTCAGCATAAAACAAAATTGTAAAAATACCCGATAATAGTAAATGTTATAAACATAAAGATTACATATCTTATTATTAATTCTTTTTTCATTACACGCGATAAAATAATCATTTCAGGTAAAGATAGACCGACAACAGCCATCATGAATACCAAAACTGTACCTATTGCTGCTCCTTTTTGAATCAGTACTTGTGCAATTGGTATAATTGTTGTTGCGTCTGCATATAAAGGAATTCCTGCTTCAATAAATCCAATAAACAAAGGGATTGATGAGCAGGAACAAAAAGGTGTTACTGCTCCAAAAATTGATGCTAGTAGATGTGCTAATAGTTTTGGTTGTTTTTCTATATATTTTTTAAATTTGTTATTGTCTATGTAACTTCTTAAAAAAGAAATAATAAGAATTATAGAAAATAATAAAAATAAAATTTTAAAAACATCGTATATAAAAAAATGTAATGAACTCCCTAATTTAGTTTCTGCTGTTAGTCCAAATATTTGGTAGACAATTATATCTGCAAGTTTTATAAACATAGTTTTTTCTCCATATAAGTTGACAGTCTTCAATATATATGCCAAAATAAGCATATAGTAATTTTACTATATGCCATTTATGGAATATTGTCAATCACAAAAGGATGTTTTTATGAAAAATAATTATTACGAAGAAAAAGTTAAAATATTAAAAGCGTTATCAAATCCTGTAAGATTAGAAATTATTGATTTTTTGTCGAATGGTGAAAAATGTGTTTGCGAAATTGTCGAAAATTTGCAATATGAACAGCCACATATTTCAAAGAGTTTAATAAAATTGAAAGAAGCAGGACTTATTAAAGACCGAAAAGAAGGATTGAATGTTTATTATTCTTTAAAAATTTGTTGTTTGAAAGATTTTTTTAGTTGTTTGAATAAAATATTGGAAAATAGTAGTAAATAAATTTTTTAGTAAAAAAAGAGAGCTTCAAGCTCTCTTTTTTTTAATCCATTGTTTTGTATCTTTTTAAAACAGTATCTTTTATGTAATTATCATCTGATTTTAAAGCTTTTATTAAAACTTCGTTATCAGGTTTTGCTCCTGCATTAATAAGTAATTCTACAATTTTAGGTTGTTTCTTTTGAATTGCATATACAAGAGGTTTTGTGTATCCTGCTGATTGATTTACATCTGCACCGTATGCAATTAATGTTTCTACAATTTTTGCATCTTTTTGTCTAATTGCCATTAATAATGGAGTTATACCTGCTAATTCTTTATTCGGGTCAACTTTATTATCTAAAAGCATTTTAACAACTTCATTTTGGTTGCTTGCAATTGCTACATATATTGCAGGTGTTTTCATAAATGTAGAGTCAGGGCTCATTCCTGATTTAAGGAATAAGTCTACAAGTTGAACGTTACCATTGCTTATAGCACTAAAGAAGTTATAGGTATTGTATTTAATATCTTGAGCTTGAATTTTTGCGATATATGCTTGGTGCATGTCAGTTTCAGCATCAGCGTATACAGCTGTTTGGATTGCTATTAAAATAAATAAAAGTGATAGTATCTTTTTCATATTCCCTCCTATATTTAGAATTTTATAATAGCATTTTTTTTTATTTTTGTATACTATTTATTGCTTCTTCTGTTGAAAATGCAATATCTTTATGTCCTATAAGTTTTCTTAATCCTAATTTCAGGGTTGAGGCTGCAACTTCTCGATTATTGAATATGATAATTACTCGTACATTTTGTCCTTTTAAGGTTAAGATTAGGTCTTCCATAGCAAATACTGCTGATATATCTATACTTTTAAGATTTGAGCAATCTAATATTACGTTACGATTATCCAGTACATCATCAATTCTTGATGCAATTTGTGAAGCTGAACCGAAAAATAGTGTTCCGTCAATATGCATAATCATTGTTTTATTTTTCAAATCTTCGTCAATGTAGTTTTCTTGAGAAACATCAGAAAGTCCTACAATTTTTATATTAGTTTGTTTAGCTACATTTGCCGCGAATAGAACAGATGAAAGTACGACACCTACTCCTACTGCTAAGATTAAATCATCAAATATTGTGATCAAAAATACTAAAAGCATTACTAATAAATCGTTTCTAGGAGCTGCTTTTATAAGCTTTATAAATTTGTAATCAATAATCCCAATTCCAACTTTGATTAAAATGCCTGCAAGTACAGCCAATGGTATTTGGGCTGCTACTGGAGCAAGAAAAACAATAATTAAAATTAATAATATGGAATGGATTATACCAGAAAGCCTTGTTCTTCCTCCGCTTTTAATATTAACAGCTGTTCTCATCATTGCACCGCAGGATACAACTCCTCCAAATAATGCTGCAACGATATTTCCTATACCTTGTCCAATTAATTCTTGATTTGATTCGTGTTTAGTCTTGGTTAAAGAATCTGCTACTAAAGCTGTTAATAAAGAGTCAATTGAACCTACGATTGCAAGTGTTAGTGCAATAGGGATTATTATTTCAATTTCAGATAATTTGAATGTTGGAATTGTAAGGTTTGGGAATGCTTGAGGAATTTCTCCAATAGTTTTTACATCAAAGTTGAATATTATTGCAGTTAAAGTTCCTACGATAAGAGCTATTAATGGTGGTGGAATTATTTTAGCAAGTTTTTTAGGTGTGAAAAATACTATAAGCAAGATTAAAACGCCGATAATTACACTGTGTAAATCCGAATTAGGGATTGATTTGAATACGTTAATTAAAGCTTCTACAGGTGTGCCGTTAAATTCAAGTCCTAAAAAAGAATTCAGTTGTAATAAAATAATTATTGCTCCAATCCCGCTCATAAATCCTGAGATTACCGGGTATGGAATAAAATTAACGAGTTTTCCGACTTTGAAAAGTCCGAGGATTATTTGGAATATCCCTGATAATAATATTGCAGCAAAGATTAAATTTGTATTATTAGAGTGAATTGCAACAACAGAGGCAATTACAACGGTAAGAGGTCCTGTTGGCCCAGAAATTTGGGTTGGAGTTCCACCAAATATTGAGGCGAGCATACCTACAATTATAGAGCCGTAAATCCCAGCGGTTGCTCCTAATCCGCTAGATACACCTAAGGCTATTGCAAGAGGTAATGCTATTACTCCTGCAGTAATTCCGCCTAGTAAATCTCCTTTAAAGTTTGATAATATCCCTGTTTTCATAATATAAATCCCCATATAATCTTTCAAGTATTTTTATATCAGAATATTTGAAAATTTACAAGGGGATTTATGCTTATTTTTATTTTTTTGTTTTTGAGTGTATCTTATACGAGTCCTTCTTTAAGAGCTTTTACTGCAGCTTGCGTTCTGTCATCTACAACAAGTTTTTGGATAATATTACAAACGTGGGCTTTGGCAGTGTGTTCTGAAATTGTTAGTTCTTGTGCTATTTCATTATTTGATAGACCTTCAACTACAAGTTTTAAGACTTCGTATTCTCTTTGTGTAAGATTTGCATGTTGTTCTTTAAACATTGCTCTAGACATTTGTCTTGGAGGTATTACACCGCAATTTTTTTCTCTTAGTATTGGGACTACTTGGGGATCAAGCCACATTGCACCTTGTTCTACTGTTTTTATAATCATTTTTAATGCGTCTGTACTTATATCTTTCATTACATATGCACAAGCTCCGGCATGAAGTGCGTCTATAATTTCTTGTTCACTTAAGTGAGATGTGAGTATTATTACTTTCGCTTTATTGTCAAATTCAAGGATTTTTTTTGTGGCTTCAATTCCTGAAATATCTGGTAAGCCAATATCCATAACAACTACATTCGGGTGTGTTGTTCTATATTTTTCAATGGCTTCTTTTCCGCTTTGAGCTTCTGATGAAACTATTATTTCATCTTGTCCTTCAAATAGAGATTTAAGTCCTACACGAATTAGTTTTTGGTCTTCTACAAGTAATATGTTTATTGTCATAATTATTTCTCCCTATATTACTTATAAAATTATTATGAGTGTAATTAATCCCTTTTATATGAACTATTTGCGACAATATTATTGAGAGTTAATTCGGAAATAAAATTTGTATTGTGATTTATATTGTAGTGATAATTGTGGTAATTTTTTTAATTAAATCTTAATATTTTTTTGATAGCAAAATAAATTATTTTGAGTTATTATGTAAATGGTAAATATACATAAGGTGTATCATATGAAATATTCAAATTATTCAGCAGTAATTATTGGGAGCGGCATTGCAGGTTTATATGCTGCATTAAAAATAGAGCAGCAGGTTGATTTGCCTGATGGATTGTTATTGATTACAAAATCCAAACTTGGTGAAAGCAATTCAATGTATGCTCAAGGTGGTATTGTTGGAGTGATGAAGGAGAATAAAGCTGATTCCACTGCATCACATATTTCAGATACTATAAAAGCTGGTGCTGGGTTGAGTGAATTTAATACCGTAAAATATATTTCAGAACATTCAGATGAGGTAATAAAAGATTTATTAAAATTCGGTGTTGAATTTGATCGAGATGAAAATAATAACTTATGTTTTACTAAAGAAGCCGCACATAGTGTGAGAAGAATTTTGCATTCTGGTGGCGATGCAACTGGTAGAATGATAGAATTGGCTTTATGTAGAAAAATTAATGAAAATCAAAATATAGAAATTTATGAGGAAACCGATGCTATTGAATTATTGGTAAGTGAAGGTCAATGTAAAGGTGTACTAGTATTTAATGATGAAACTCAAGAATACGAAACGATTTATTCTCCTGCGGTAATCCTTGCGACAGGGGGTATTGGACAGTTGTATAAATATACAACAAACCCAATAGGTGCTACAGGTGACGGTTTAGCTTTGGCATATAATGCCGGAGCTGAAATGCAGGATATGGAGTTTGTTCAATTTCATCCGACATCTTTAGCTATTGATTGTGGAGAAAATAGATTTTTAATCTCTGAAGCTGTTAGAGGTGAAGGTGCTAAATTATGTGATGCTGATGGCGTTGAGTTTATGGCTAAATACGATGAAAGAAAAGAATTAGCTCCTAGAGATATTGTCACACGTGCTATTTTTAATGAAATGAAAGAAAATAATGTTGATAATGTATACTTGAACGCAGCTTGTATTGATTCAAAAAAATTGGCAAAACGTTTCCCGACTATTTCTAAAAAATGCCAAGAAAATGGAATTGATATTTCAAGAGATTTTATTCCAGTTGCGCCAGCAGCTCATTATTATATGGGCGGGATAAAAACTAATTTGAAAGGTGAAACTTCTATTAATGGTTTGTATGCAATAGGTGAAGTATCTTCTACTGGTTTGCATGGAGGTAACAGGCTTGCTAGTAATTCGTTATTAGAATGTGTTGTTTGTGCATATTCAGTAGCAGATTATTTAAAATCAATGGAATTAAAAACTCCAAAACAAATTGATGAAAATATAAAGGCTATTTTAGATGAATACTCTGATGAAGATGTTATTCTTGAAGAATTAGATATTCCAGCTATGAAAAGTAAACTTCAAGATGTAATGTGGAATAATGTTGGAATATTGCGAGATAAAAATTCATTGATAAATGCAATAAATGAGTTAAATAAATTGAAAATGGAATTTCCTAGAAGGTCTAAATGCTTGAGTAGAGATGAATATGAATTGCGTAATATGTTGACTGTTGCAATGTTAATAACTAATTTGGCAATAATGCGTAAAGAATCTCGTGGCGCTCATGCAAGAATAGATTATCCTGAAACATTGGATATGTGTGTGCATAGTAGAATTTCAAAAATAGAAGGAGTACCTGAACTTGTTAAGTAGTTTTTATGTAAAAGACCATGTAAAAATGGCGTTAATGGAAGATATCGGATATGGTGACATTACAACTGAAAATTTGGCTAGTGAAAGTGATTTCCTAAAAGGGGAATTAAATACTCGCAGTGAAGGTGTACTTTGCGGGTGTGATGTATTTAAGACTGTGTATGAAATATTATCAGATAAAGTTGAAATAAAATTCTATTTTAAAGATGGTGACAGGATTAAAAAAGGTGACAAAATTGCAGATATTTCAGGCCCTGCAAAAGATTTGCTTATGGGAGAAAGAGTTGCATTAAATTATATTCAAAGAATGTCAGGGATTGCAACAGAAACTCGTAAATATCAAGATGCAATTGCTCCTTATTCTGCAAAAATTGTTGATACAAGAAAAACTACTCCAAACTTTAGAGCATTTGAAAAATATTCAGTAAAAGTTGGAGGTGGTGCATTACATAGATTTAATTTATCAGATTGTGCAATGATAAAAGACAATCATATAAGACTTGCAGGTTCGTTAACTAAAGCTGTAAATAAATTGCGAGGAAGTATTTCTCATGCACATAAAATTGAAGTTGAATGTGATACTATTGAGCAAGTAAAAGAGGCAGTATCCGTAAAAGCCGATATAATTATGCTTGATAATATGTCTGTAGAACAAATGAAACAGGCTGTAGATATAATAAATCATCAAGCTATAGTTGAAGCTAGTGGAAATGTAAAATTAGATACAGTTAATGCAATTGCATCTACAGGTGTTGATATTATCTCGTCAAGTGCAATTGTTGCTAAAGCTCCTACTTTGGATTTGGCTTTAGATATGTAAATTAAAAGTGATAAGTTGATTATTGAAAACGTCTGGATTTATTGTAATCCAGGCGTTTTTATTAAAATATGAAAAAATATATAAATTTTTTGTAAACTTTCTTAAAATTCATGGCAAAAAATTTTTTTCTTTGTTTTAAAATAAATGTAGAAGATATACATTTATAAATTTGGTGAAAAAATGAAGGTAAACTCAATACAACGTGATTTGACCCTGAAACAGGGTAATTTAAGGCTCCATTCGGAATCTCCGAACTTTAGAGAGAAGAATTATGCGGGCATGTATGAAAATAATAGAGGATATAATGCAGATTATTGTGGCAGTTTTACGGGAAAGAGTGAAGCTGCCACAACTGTTATAAAAAAGAATTTTTTAGATAAAATTCTTGCAAGTAATTGGTTTGGTAAATTTGCAAAATATTCTCAAGAACATAATATTTCTGCTAGTTCATTAATTGCTTTAGTTTTAGCTGGTGTAATGAGACCAGCAACTATTTTAGCTTTGCCAGGGAAAAAGGATAAAGAAGATAAAATATATGCAGCAGGTCACTCAATGGCATCTGGTATTATAGGATTTTTAGTTTCTACAGCTATTACAAGTCCTTTTGATGAATCAATTAAGAAAATATTTGATAGTAAAAAATTTGGATCAGAAAAATTCAAAGCAATGGATGCAGAAATTGCGAGATTGAAGGCCGAAAAAGATGCTGGAACAATTACAAAAGAAGCAAAAGCTACTCTAAAAGCTATGATGAAAAAAAGAGAAGCATTAAGTACATTAGTAAAAAATATTCCAGATTGGGTAATAGGTGTTCCAAGAGCTATTTTAACAATTGCTTTAATTCCTCCAATTTTAAAATATGTATTTGGAGTAGAAAAGAAAAAGAAACCTAAACCTGAACAAGAAAATAATGTGAATAATACAGTAAATAAAATGGAAACCCCACAAATGGATTTTATCGAAAAACCTGCTTTTCAGCAATTTAAGGGAGGTGTTAAATAATGAATATAACAATTAATTCTAACACCTATGCAAATAATAGATTATATAATCAAAAACAGAATAACAATAGTTATAAACCAAACTTTAAAGCGAACGCTACAAGTACAGTATCAGATGCAGCAGAACAAATTCTAGAAAAAGCATCTAAATCAGAATCTAGTTTATTTAAACCTTTTACAGATGCATATGAAAAAATGACTGATTCTATTGCTGATAAATTTACTTCAAAGTTTGTAGATTCAAAACCTTTGAATTGGCTTGCAGATAAGTTAAAAAATAGTAAAAATCTTTACCAACATTGTTTAACCGTAGGTTCTGTGATTACAAGTGGTTTGTATATGCAAAGGACTTTGGCAAATAAAGAATTGGATAAAGACAGAAAAAATACATTAGCAGTAAACCAAGGTTTAACTTTTGCAGTATCTACAGTTGGTGCTTATGCATTAGATAAATATGTAAAAGGTTGGTGGGATAATGTTACAGCAAGATTCGCAGGGCATTTATTAGGTGATAATAAATTTTATTCAGATTATTTAGCTAAAAAGACTGCTGCAATAAAAGAAAATAAAGAACTATTAGCAGCTTCAAAAGCAAGTGATATAAAACCTGAATTAAAAGAAATACCAAGTGTAATAAAATTAATAGAAAATAATTCTTATTATCAATCATTGTTGTTAAACGCAGGGGATGATGCAAAAGCTTTAATGACAAAAGTCAAAGGTATGAGTCCTTTAAGAACAATGATAGTATTTGGTTTTGTATACAGATACTTTGTGCCGGTAGTTGTAACTAAACCTGCTAATTGGCTTTGTGAAAAATATTTAGCTCATAAAAAAGCAAAAACTGAAAATAAACAAAATGCATAATAAAGCAAAAGATAAAACAGAATTATTACTATATATGTAGCAATAATTCTGTTTTTTATTGAAAAAAAAAGACTTTTATGGTATATTTTCCAATGTAGATGGGGTAAGACAGTGGAAAAAGATTACTTAGATTTAGATTTAATAGCTAAAGAATGTAACCTGTTTGATGAGTCTGATGTAAATTCTGTTGTACAAAAAATTCAGGCTCTAGATGAGGTTTATGAAAGATGTAATCTTGTTAAAATTTATAATTATTTTTTGAGTATTTGTAAAAATCCTGAAATTTTGATGAACATTATACAATGCATGGATCGTATCAGGGATAATGAGTTTCTTGGCCCGCTTTTAGATTTATTATTATTGAAAAATATTGAAACTGAAAAAGATTCTTTTATAAATGCTAGAGCAATGTGTGCAAAAGCAATTGCAAATTTAAAAGATACATCTGCTGTTACTCCACTTTTATATTGTTTAAATAACAAAGATGAAAATTATAAAGTAAGACTTGCATGTGCTGATGCTTTAGGACGTATTGGTGATAGATACGCAGTAGCTCCTTTGATAGAAGTTGTAAAAGATGAGGAAGAAAAATCTGTATATTTGAGAGAAACTGCAGCTTCTGCTCTTGGAATGCTTGGTGATTTGAGAGCGGTTGATCCTTTAGTAAGTATTTTGGAAACGCAAAAAGGTATTTGGAATAAATTTACTTTTTTGAAAGAACGAGTAATTGAGGCTTTAGGAAAATTAAGATTAGATGATAATGAACGAGTTTTTAATGCCTTAAAAAATTCTCTAATGGATGAATCTCCTCAAATTCGTATAAATGCAATAGAGGCAATTATGGATAGTGAAAATCCTCAGGCTGTAGATACTATAAAGACTTGCCTTTTAGAAGATGAAGATGAAGAAGTTAAGAAAAATGCTTTGATTGCTTTGTATAATCTTGTCGGCAGAGAAATCTTAGATGAGGTTGCAAATGGGTCAAATTATCCTGATGCATTAAAATTGGAAGCTGTTTCAATGATATCTGAATATGAAGAAGATGAGGAAAATAGTGAAGATGAGTAGCCGAGGAATTGTTCTTCTTTCAGGAGGGCTTGATTCTCTTGTAAGTTTAGGTTTAGGTATAAAAGATTATGGTGTATCTCTTGCTTTAACTTTTGATTATGGACAAAAGTCTGCAAGATATGAAATAGATGCATCGAAAGAAATTTGTGATTATTACAAAATTGAACATAAAGTAATAAATCTTGATTGGCTTAAAAATATTACTCACACATCACTTGTAAGTAGTAATGAAATCCCTGAAGGGAAAGATTTAGAAGATTCTGTACAATCAGCAAAAAGTGTGTGGGTGCCTAACCGAAATGGATTATTTTTGAATATTGCAGGCTGTTTTGCAGATAGTGAAAATTATGATTATATATTGATTGGTGCAAATAAAGAGGAAGCTCAGACTTTCTCTGATAATACTCAAAATTTTATAGATAAAATTAATGCAGAGTTTGAATATTCTACTCAAAAACATCCTAAAGTAGTTGCACCCTTGATAAATTCTGACAAAAATGATATAGTAAAGCTGGCATTGGATAATAAAATTCCGCTTGAATATGTAAGAAGCTGTTATGCAGGCGGCGAAAAACATTGCGGGAAGTGCGAATCTTGTATTAGATTAAAAAATGCTTTAGAGTATAACCATGACACATATTATATAAGGAAACTTTTTTGAAGACACAATTTTTAGATCAAGAAATTAAATATGAAGGTTGGCAGCTTTCTCCTCATTGGATTTACAAAAATTTTAAAATTCAAGGAGATGCAACTGTTGCATTTATAGGAGAATGTGAAGTAAAACTTACTGAAATGGTAGACATTGAAGATGTTATAAACAATGAACCTATTTATAGTAAATCAATGTTGAGTTTTATTTCTGAGCAATTTAATGTTGGATTAGTTGAAGGAGTTTTTAGGCAAAGGCTTTTAATTTGTATAATAAAAGAAGCTCTTGAAAAAAGAGGTTTTGTAATTAGAAGGAATGGTGATGATTTATTCTTCGAGGATAAGAAATTAACTGTTTCAATTGCTACAAAATCAGTAAATTCAATATTAATTCATACAGGTATAAACATTGATGCTAATGGAGCTCCTGTAAAGGCTAGCGGTTTGTCAAGCGAGCTTGGAATTACAGATATTAAATCTTTAGCAGATGAAATTTTGAAAAAGTATTCGGAAGAAATAGATGATATAATTTTAGCATCTACAAAGGTAAGAGGTGTATAATGGAAGAAGATTCAAGAAGACCTTCGCATATAAGTTATAAAGAATATCAAAAAAAAGTTACTAAAAATCCAAATGAGGGGATTATAATTTTTGTATCAGCATTTTTTATTTTGCTGTTATTATTTTTAGGTATTGCAAAACAAATATCACCAGAAGTGGATGTATCTATTGGAGATGATAATACTGCTGTTACAAGTTCAGATGTTGATGAATTAGATAAATCTTCTGTAGATGAAAGATTAAAGTTGCTTCAAGAAGAGGATAATGGATCTAAGAAAGAAGATGAAACATTCGCAACGGAGTTGGATGAAAAAGTAGTTTTACCGGATCATAAAAATAAAGATAAGGATTCATCTGGAAATAATACAAAAACTGAAGAACCAATTACTCTTCCAGATAAAGACGCAAATCCAAAACCTGCAGAAACTGCTTCTCCAGCACCAAAACCTGTTCAAGTTCAGCAACAGAGCTTATCTGCGAAAGTCGTAGTTGGTTATTATGCAACTAAAGAACAAGCAGAAGTTGCTAAGGGTATTATTGCTGAATCAGGTATGAACATTTCTCCATATGTTAGAAATATAGGTGGAGCATATACTATTCAAGTTGGTTCATATTCAACTCGAGAAAAGGCTCAAAGTGTTGCAAATGATTTGTTAAGGAATAATTATCCTGCTAGGGTTATTATGGAATAATAAATTTTTATAATGACTCTTTGTAAATATTTATCATGCGATAAAAGTATTCGATTTCTTTCATATCAGACTCATTTAATATTTTATTTATTGAGTTAATTAATTCATTTTTACTTTTAATATGTTCAAAATCAAATAAATCTTTTTCTTTTACATTTAGAGATTTTATAATTTTTTCTAAAGTATCAGAAGATACAAATCTTTTACCCCTTTCAATATTGCTTAGATTAGGAGTATCAATTCCGATCATTTCTGCTAATTTTTCCTGTGTAAGTTTTTTACTTTTTCGGATTTCTTGTATTCTTTTTCCGAGTTTTTCTTTTAATGTTGGCATTATTTACCTCTAAAAATTATATTAAATCTTTTGATTATTAAGTTTAATTATCTAAAATGCTATTTTATATTTATTAAATTAGTAATAAATGCTATAATAATTATGTAAAACACTATTAATATTGTAAAAATATAGCATTTAAGAAAATAATAAAATGAAAGGCAGGTAACATTTTATGGATAACGTGAATGGATTATTTAATTTGAAAAATTCTATAAGTGTAGATGCTCTTAGTGAAAAAAATCCTATCAAAATAACTAAAACGACAATAAATAATATTCCGATGACGGCAATGGGAACACCTTCAAAAGCTGTTACTGATAATATTATCGAACAAGCATTGGAACAATCAACAGGTCGAAAATCAGTAAATTTATTGCTGAATAATAGTCCTGTTGGTTTAGGCGAACATCCTAGTTCTGAAGATATTCAAAATGCTGGTTATACTTTAGTTTCATCAGCATATCATATGGGAGCTCCTGCAATATATAAGTCTGCTGATGGAAGTACTATTAGTGTGTATAGTGGAAAAGGTTCTGCTGAAATGGGAGAGGATAAAAGAAAAATTGTATACCAAACAGGACGCTATACACAGGAAATGTTTTATGATGAAAATGGAAGATTAACAAGTGGTAGAATCATAATAAAAGATAATATTGCTGGTTTTACAGAGCAACAATATGATTTTACAATTGGTCAAGATAATAATATTGAAAGTGTGATTCGTTAAATAAAGTATAATATAAATTTTAATATCTGAGCCCGTAAATATTTTTACGGGCTCAGATATTTTTTTAATTAAACCAGTTGCAAGCATCGCCTTTGCAAAGAATATTTTCAAGGCTAGACATTACATCTTCTTTAGTCATTTCATATGTCACAGGTGTAATTGAAATTTTATTATTTTTTACAGCTGCAATATCAGTGTTTGAATCTTCTGCTTCTGTAATTAATTCTCCTGCCATCCAGTAGTATACTTTGCCTCTTGGATCTATTCTTTTTTCATAGTTATCTGTGAACATTTTTCTTCCAAGCTCTGTTATTGCAACTCCTGCAATATCTTCTTCATCCAGAGCTGGGACATTGATATTTAAAATACTTTTTTTAGGGAAACTAAATTCTTTTAGTTTTGGAAGTAGAAGATTTACAAATTTTGCAGCATATTTGAAATGTTCATATTCATAATTCATACTAGCTAAAGACATTGCAATACTAGGAACTCCAAGCATTGCGCCTTCCATTGCGCAGCTTACTGTCCCTGAATATAAAATATCTGCACCTAAATTAGGTCCATGGTTAATCCCTGAAATTACAATATCAGGTTGTTCTTCTTTTGATAAAATTGCATTAATGCCTATTTTAACGCAGTCTCCAGGTGTTCCAGTTGTTACCCAAGCTCTTTTTACACCATGATATGCTTCTACTTCTTCTACACGCAAAGGTGTGTGAAGGGTTAAAGAATGTCCTGCTGCACTTCTTTCTCTGTCTGGTGCTATTACATATACTTCGTGTTGTTGCGCTAAAGTCTCGGTAAGGCATCTTATTCCGTTAGCTGCTATACCATCATCGTTTGATACTAATATTTTCATATATCTCCTTTAAATTCTTTTTAATTTCGTTAATTATATAATACTATAACTAATTTAAAGGGGAAAGTATAAAGATTTGTAACAAAATATAATATTGATATTTAAAATATAGCAATTATATATATCAAAAATTTTTTATATATATGACACGAGGAAAAGCATAAAACGAGGAATCAAAAACACGTTTTATTGCACACTACACTTCACACTATTACGAGGAATTATTCAAAGAATTCCAACGTCGTTTTCGAAAGGGAACGGCGTTTTTTTATTTATTTTAAATTAACCAAAATAATTTGTTATTTTAAAACAACAGCTAAAACTTCAGCAAGTTTACCTGATTTATTGTTTTTGAATTTAATTTCTTTTTTCGTATTTTCTGGGGTAAACTCTGATTTTTGATAATTGATTAAGTATTTCATGAATTCAGGACTAAACATCTTACTCCTTTACTACACTAAAATTCCCTACACACTTTGTATATATATAAAACCACAAAAAAAATAATTATTGTCATAAATTTACAAATTATTTACAATAATTAATGAGATGTTATAATTGCTGTATATAAGGATTTTAGTTATGCGTCAATCTTCAATCATAGATATAATTTCACCGGTTATGGCAGGTCCATCAAGTTCTCATACAGCTGGTGCTGTGAGGTTGGGGCTTTTAGCTCGCAATGTTTATAATGCTAAACCAGATAAAATTATTTTTAAATTATATAATTCATATGCACATACTGGAAAGGGCCATGGTACTGATAAAGGTTTGCTTGCTGGAATTTTAGGGTTTCCTGTTGATGATGTGAGAATTAAAAATGTTTTTGAAACTCCTGAGGCTAAAGAATTAAATTATAGTTTTGAGTTTTTAGATGATTTTAATAGACACCCTAATGCTGTTGATTTTATATTTGAAGGTGGATTGAGTATGACAGTTTCTGGGGATTCTATTGGTGCTGGAGAAATTTTGCTGACTAAAATTAATAATTTTTCGGTGAATTTAGATGGAAAATATAATACGTTACTTGTTGTCTATGAAGATGTGCCAGGTGTAATATCTGCTGTTACTCATATTATTCAAGAAGATAATGTTAATATTGCATCATTACATTGTGATAGAAGCGGTAAAGGCAAAGATGCTTCTATGTGTATTTGTGTAGATGGTGAATTATCAAAAAGATGTTTAAACGCAGTAAGTGATTTAAAAAAGATGTATATTGTCAGATATATTAAGAAATTAGAAAGTTAATAAGATATGGATCAAGTAATAACTACTTTTAGACAATTATATTATACTTGTAAGGCTTCAAATAAAAAAATATATGAGGTTGCTCTTGAAAATGAAGTTGGA
Source organism: Candidatus Gastranaerophilales bacterium (assembly GCA_944326635.1). Taxonomy (GTDB): domain Bacteria; phylum Cyanobacteriota; class Vampirovibrionia; order Gastranaerophilales; family Gastranaerophilaceae; genus Stercorousia. The sequence continues at coordinate 16,737 of CALVEU010000030.1, forward strand.
AAGGGTGAATTTTCTGAATACTCTGTAAGATTACAGGCTAAAAAAAGTTTAGATGCAATGAAAGAGGCTATTAAAATTGGACTAAAGTCTACTGAAAAATCTCCAAGCGGTATGAGTGGAGATGATTGTAATAAGTTACAAAATTCTCATTGTTCTTCTATTCTAGGTGATACTGCAAGAAAAATTATGATATACGCATTGGCAACAAGTGAACAAAATTTGAGGATGGGTACAATTGTTGCTTGCCCTACAGCTGGATCTTGTGGAATTGTTCCATCTGTTTTAATTGCTTTTGCAGAAGATAATAATATTCCGGAAGGAGATCAGATAAACGCTTTAATTACAGCAGGAGAAGTTGGTAGGCTTGTTTCAAATAAAATGGCTTTAGCAGGTGCTGTTGGTGGGTGTCAGGCAGAATGTGGTGTTGCTGCAGCTATGGCATCGGCTGCTTTGACGCAAATGAGAGGCGGAAGTGTAAAACAAATTATTAATGCTGTTGCATTGGCTTTGAAAAATATTTTAGGTCTTACTTGTGATCCTGTGTGTGGTTTGGTTGAAATACCTTGTGTAAAAAGAAATCCGTTTTTGGCAATTTATGCTGTGACTGCGTCAGAGCTTGCTATGGCGGATATAATTTCTAAAATTCCTATTGATGAAGTTGTAGATGCAATGGAGCAAACTGGAAAATTAATGTCACCTTTATTAAAAGAAAGTTCTCAAGGTGGACTTGCAAAGACAAAGACAGCGATTGCACTTGAAAAAAATATTTTAAAATAAGTTTTTGTAAACATATGTAACAAAATTGAAGAAAAAAAGCAATTTTGTGGAATTTATATCCTTAGTATATATATAAGAGATATGAGTATAATACTAAGGAGATATAATTATGACAGCTGGGCGTATTGATGCAATCGGATTTGAGGATAAGACAAATAGACCTTCATATTCTACTCAAGTGAAAAAGAAAAATCCTTGGGAGAATATAGGCGCTTTAATGAACGGTTTTGGGTCATATATAAATAATTTGCCGGATAATTTTAACAGTGCATTTACTGTTGGAAAGCAAGGCGGTACTCAAGAAGTCGGGGCGTTTAAAGCTTAAAAAAAAAAAAAAAAGTTTTTCTTTGTAATA